>NZ_CP073586.1:1500000-1722500 GCF_022267555.1 Proteiniphilum propionicum | reverse complement strand
AACAGTAAAACAGCAGGAAGTAAAACAGTTATGGTACCAACTGCGGCAAACATACAAACAAGATGTGGATATGAAAGCCGATATTCATGAAAAAATAGAAAAAAAAAGGATCGTGAACCGGAAATACAACATGAAAATAACAATTCCCAAATCTTATATTTCCGTGAAAAGCCCATTTGACGGCATGTTAACAAGGAGTCTCTCCAGAAAGGAGGTGTTCCAGCCGCACCTTCCGGTACGGCTACCTTGTTACGACTTAGCCCCAGTCACCAGTTTTACCCTAGGCCGCTCCTTGACGGTTACGGACTTCAGGTACCCCCGGCTTCCATGGCTTGACGGGCGGTGTGTACAAGGCCCGGGAACGTATTCACCGCGCCGTGGCTGATGCGCGATTACTAGCGAATCCAGCTTCACGGAGTCGAGTTGCAGACTCCGATCCGAACTGAGAGTGGTTTTGAAGATTAGCATCATGTCGCCATGTAGCTGCCCTTTGTACCACCCATTGTAACACGTGTGTCGCCCCGGACGTAAGGGCCGTGCTGATTTGACGTCATCCCCACCTTCCTCGCATCTTACGATGGCAGTCTCGTTAGAGTCCCCAGCTTCACCTGATGGTAACTAACGATGAGGGTTGCGCTCGTTATGGCACTTAAGCCGACACCTCACGGCACGAGCTGACGACAACCATGCAGCACCTACACATCTGCCCCGAAGGGAAGGCCGCTTTTCGCGGCCGGCCAGATGCATTTCAAGCCCGGGTAAGGTTCCTCGCGTATCATCGAATTAAACCACATGTTCCTCCGCTTGTGCGGGCCCCCCGTCAATTCCTTTGAGTTTCATTCTTGCGAACGTACTCCCCAGGTGGATTACTTAACGCTTTCGCTTGGCCGCTTACAGTGTATCGCAAACAGCGAGTAATCATCGTTTACTGCGTGGACTACCAGGGTATCTAATCCTGTTTGATCCCCACGCCTTCGTGCATGAGCGTCAGTAGTAGTTTAGTAAGCTGCCTGCGCAATAGGAGTTCCTCGTGATATCTATGCATTTCACCGCTACACCACAAATTCCGCCTACTTCATCTACACTCAAGAAAACCAGTTTCGAAGGCACTTTTACAGTTAAGCTGCAAAATTTCACCGCCGACTTAATCTTCCGCCTGCGCACCCTTTAAACCCAATAAATCCGGATAACGCTCGGATCCTCCGTATTACCGCGGCTGCTGGCACGGAGTTAGCCGATCCTTATTCGTAAGGTACATGCAATGAAACACACGTGAATCACTTTATTCCCTTACAAAAGAAGTTTACAACCCGTAGGGCCGTCTTCCTTCACGCGACGTGGCTGGTTCAGACTTGCGTCCATTGACCAATATTCCTCACTGCTGCCTCCCGTAGGAGTCTGGTCCGTGTCTCAGTACCAGTGTGGGGGATAAACCTCTCAGTTCCCCTATCCATCGTTGCCTTGGTGAGCCGTTACCTCACCAACTAGCTAATGGAACGCATGCCCATCTTCAACCGATAAAATCTTTAACAAATATCTCCATGCGGAGCCCCTGTGTTATAGGGTATTAGTCCGTCTTTCAACGGGTTATTCCCTTGTTGAAGGCAGGTTGCATACGTGTTACTCACCCGTGCGCCGGTCGCCACCATCTGCATTGCTGCTTCATGTGATGCCCCTCGACTTGCATGTGTTAGGCCTATCGCTAGCGTTCATCCTGAGCCAGGATCAAACTCTTCATTGTATATTTGTTTTTTTGTTTCCTTGAAACTGCCTTGAATAAACATCCAAAAATGTGAAATGCTTAATACAAAACCGAAAAATAAACTCTACGAATGAATGAGATCATTAATCCATTATCAACTCCCGGATTCACGATTTATTCCTTTTTATTATTAATTGAACGGGTACCAATATTGCTCGACTTCTGTCAAAAAAAATCAAGCACTTGTATACTCTGCTTTGTCTTTTTAAAAAACGTGTATGTAAATATCTAAAGATCGCTTCCGTTTTGTTTCGGGATATCTTGTTCCCAAAAGCGGGTGCAAAGATAGAGATTGTTTTTTTACTGTGCAAACTAAAAAGCGAATAATTTAATACTTTTTTTTCAAAATTCTCCAATTATCGATTCACAAACAAGATAATCAGGTAATTAAAAAAGTAAAAAAAAATCAACTTTTTTCAATAAATAATGAGCGTAGGAGTCATTTCTAGTTATATCGTGCCATTACTGGCAATAGCATTACCCTAGTAAATATTATTTGCTGCAGCCAACAAACAGCGGAAAAAAAGATAAAAAATGAGATTTTTCCAGAGTTATTCCCGAAGTTCACCGGATCATCAACAGATCATGGATGGATCATGGATGGGACGCGGCTGGGTCATCACAGGGTCATCACAGAGCTTTTTCAGGACCACCATCGGTTCATCATTCGAGATAAAATAGGATTTTTTGAAAACGTATAATATTTTATGACTATCTTCGCACAAAATCTTGATACGCCCCTGTTCGGGCTACAACAATTTCAAAAGCTTACATTAGATGAAAGGTATCTTCAATATTTTAAGACGGTTTCTGCCACCTTATAAGAAATATGTTTTCCTGGCATTTGTACTCAACATACTAACCGCCATACTGAATGTCTTTTCATTGGCGACAATTATTCCTATTCTTCAGGTTTTATTCAAGGTGAATACAAAAACATTTTCATTCATCCCCTGGAAAGGGACAGACTACTCTTTTGTAGATACCACGCTTAACAATGTAAACTGGTATGTTACTCAGCTTATTGATACTCATGGCAGCAGTTTTACATTGATGGCACTGGCAATCATACTCATTGTAATGACATTTTTGAAAACAGGTACTGCTTATTTAGGGTCGTATTTCATCATTCCAGTAAGAACCGGCGTGGTGAAAGATATCCGGAACCGGATAAACGACAAGATTCTCACACTACCCATCGGCTTTTTCACTGAGGAGAGAAAAGGTGATATACTGGCAAGAATATCCGGAGATGTGAATGAGGTAGAGAATTCTGTAATGAGCTCACTTGATATGCTGTTCAAAAATCCCATACTCATACTTATCTATCTTACTACAATGACAATATTAAGCTGGCAGCTCACACTTTTTGTACTAGTTGTTCTGCCAGTTATGGGCTATGTAATGGGGCAGGTGGGCAAAACCCTGAAAAGGAGTTCTCTCGATGCACAAAACAGGTGGGGTGAGCTAATGTCGCAGGTGGAGGAGACTTTAAGTGGCTTAAGGGTCATAAAGGCGTTTAATGCAGAAAACAAAATTTCAAGACGATTTTGTGCCGGTAGCGATGATTTCAGGAGAATGTCAAACAGGATAGCCCGCAGGCAGCAGCTGGCGCATCCAATGAGTGAACTGTTAGGCACCATTACAATTGCTATTGTGCTTTGGTTTGGAGGGTCGCTAATCCTAAGCGGAAACGGTATAATAGATGCCGCAACTTTTATTTACTATCTGACAATTTTCTACAGTATCATCAATCCGGCCAAAGAATTCTCTAAGTCGGCCTATGCAGTACAACGCGGCCTTGCATCAATGGAACGTATCGACAAAATACTGGATGCGAAGAATACTATCTGTGATCCTGAACAACCATCAAAAATATCTTTCAATAAGAATATAAACTATAAAGATATTTGGTTCAGATATAAAAACGACTGGGTAATAGAGGGAGTAAGCCTGAATATTGAGAAGGGGCAAACCATAGCCCTGGTAGGACAATCTGGTTCGGGTAAATCCACAATGGCCGATCTGTTGCCACGTTTCTATGATATTCAGAAAGGCGGTGTATATATCGACGGTATAAACATAAAAGATGTTAGACTACGGGACTTGCGATCACTTATAGGTTATGTGAACCAGGAAGCGATACTCTTTAATGACACTTTTTACAATAACATCGCTTTTGGTGTTGCTGATGCAAAAGAGAGCCAGATTATTGAAGCAGCCAAGATAGCAAATGCACACGACTTTATCATGGCAACAGAGAAGGGATACCACTCAAATATAGGAGATAGGGGCGGAAAACTTTCAGGTGGCCAGAGGCAACGTATAAGCATTGCAAGGGCTATTTTAAAAGATCCTGAAATCCTGATTCTGGATGAAGCCACTTCTGCTCTGGATACAGATTCGGAGAGACTAGTACAGGAGGCATTGGAAAACCTTATGAGAAACCGCACAACAATAGTGATTGCCCACAGGCTGTCAACTATCAAGAATGCCGACGTAATTTATGTGATGAATGAGGGAAAGATAGTAGAATCGGGGAAGCATACATCTCTTTATGAGCTTGGAGGCTATTACACAAAGCTATGTGATATGCAGATCGACTTCAGCGAATAATATCTGTGCCTATTCTTTAGAAAAATGGACAAAAGAAGCCTCTTCCGACATCTTATCTAACAACCTGTCAACAACTTCAAATGGTGAGTTTATACTCCGGAATTCCGGGACTATCTCTTTCATCTTTTTAACCGTACGCATATCATCATACTCGTAAGAGACATTTATAAGTGAATCAATCATATGGGATACCTCTGAATATTCATACTCCCTCACGTTGGCAATCATTATTTTCTCATGATGGGTAGGCTTTGTATGCTCGGCATTGTTCAGCAACTCTTCGTAAAGCTTCTCGCCATGACGCAATCCGGTAAACTCGATCTTTATATTCTTTGACCCTGACAACCTGATCATTCTCTTGGCCAGATCAATTATTTTTACAGGCTTACCCATATCGAAAATATAAATCTCTCCTCCCTTTCCCATAGCTCCGGCCTCCAACACTAGCTGACAAGCTTCGGGAATTGTCATAAAATAGCGGATAATCTCAGGATGAGTAACAGTTACCGGGCCTCCCTCTTTTATCTGTTCTTTGAAGAGAGGAATTACAGAACCATTTGATCCCAGCACATTTCCGAAACGTGTTGTGATGAACTGGGTTGTTTTTCGCCCTGCTTTTTCTAGATGCTTTGCCATCGACTGTACATATATCTCGCATATTCTTTTGGAGCATCCCATCACATTTGAGGGATTCACGGCTTTGTCCGTTGAGACCATCACAAACTTGTTCGCATTGTACTTTACGGCAAGATCAGTAACTATTTTGGTTCCAAGGATATTTGTCTGAACCGACTCCGAAACGTTATCCTCCATCATAGGTACATGCTTATAGGCTGCTGCATGAAAAATGTATTGGGGACGTGTTTTGGCGAAAATCTTTTCCATCCTCGACGTATTACTTACGTCTGCAACGATGATCTCAGTATGTAACTCCCGCCAGTTGTTTCTCAACTCTCTACGCATGTCGTGTAACGGCGTTTCGGCCTGGTCAATCAGGATAATGCTATATGGATTAAACCTGGCCACCTGGCGTACAATCTCACTTCCAATAGAGCCGGCAGCTCCGGTTACCATCACACGTTTACCTTCAATGTTGGAGGCAATCTCAACCATATTGATTT
Organism: Proteiniphilum propionicum; assembly: GCF_022267555.1. Lineage (NCBI taxonomy): Bacteria > Pseudomonadati > Bacteroidota > Bacteroidia > Bacteroidales > Dysgonomonadaceae > Proteiniphilum > Proteiniphilum propionicum. The sequence goes on along the minus strand of NZ_CP073586.1, from coordinate 1,717,001 downwards.
GAATGGGATCACGTGGAAGCAGATCTTCAATCTGGATATCCTTCAATTGTTCTTTGCCCATGAATTTTCCATTCCATTCGTTCAAAGGGACAGTGGTAAATAAAGAAATGTTATGATCAACAAAATTACCCAACATATCGGAATCTTTAATCTCTTCCATCTTTTGAGGCGATACAATAATGGTCTTCACATCTTTACTTTCCATTGTTCTGAAGAGATTATCGTTATTGGCATAAATGGCCACTCCCATCAACTCTTTTCCAATCATATGACTTTCGTCGGAAATAAATCCAAGTACACGGTAATTGAATTCATTGTTGCCTTTTAAAGCCTTAGCCACACTTATACCGGCCTGCTTGGTACCGTAGATAAAAACATTTACAGGCTTGAAGCTTCTGCCGACAATTGTTTCATAGACCTCCTTTACCAAAATACGCGAAAATATCATTAAAAAGATATTCAGAAAAAATATTGCTACAAAAGTTACATTGGTGAGATGAAAAGCGGGAATGAACCTCCTCAGAAAAAGCACAGCAAGGAAGGTAAGCCCATAACCCAAACCCAATGCATAAATAATCCTAAGAAGGTCAGTAAAAGATGAAAACCGTAAAATACCGCTAAATGTACGAAATGAAATAAATGTGATGGTATTAAAAAGTATAAGAAGAAAACACAAAGTAGTACTGTCAACTCTCACCTCTGAAGTAAAACTGCTGAAGCCATATTTAACAAAATACATGGTCATACATGAAAAAACGACCATGAAAATATCGATTACAAAAATCGAGGATCTTGACAAAACCTTGCTTGACAAAAAATTCTGTAAAAATTTACCCATGATGAATTTATTTTAAGGCTAGCTGGACTCAAAAATAAAACAATCAAAAAAGTATTCCAGCTAATAAATGATGCAATCTTTTAAAAAATATACCTCGGGCCGAACCATTCGACTCGCTAAAGAGTAAATACAACGTTGCGTTGAAAAATTACTTATTACGGGCTAAGCTCATCACGAAATTTATTTATAGGTTTCATTGATTATAGATTCACGTGTGGCATTGCCTGTTTCAATCAGCTCAATTCCTTTCTTTATAAGCTGATCATCTTTATAATATGCCTCCCAAAAAGCCTCTTCTCCGAAGAAATTTCTCACAATATATGCACACATCACATTCTCAAGAAGTTCGCTCGACTCCTGAATATAGTAGGGCCTTCTTCTTATTCCGTTATTATCGGCAAAGCTTACTAGATTCATAAGAAGCGGCTGCTGACGCAAATGTTTGTAGAGGTCCGGCCATGTTTCAAAACTGCTTAGCCTTTTTTTGTACATGTCGGAATATATCATTGCGTATCTCTCATCCAGCCGGTTGTTTACAATAAGATTGTAATAAGAGTTGATACCGCTAGTATCACGTGCAACAAAGATATCGGGCATAATGCCATCTCCTCCATAAACGGTTCTGCCACCCTTAGTTTTAAAAGGAATCAGGTTATTCGATATTGTATCTACATTAACGTAATTGCCCTCAATATAACGATTTATGGCATCCATCTCATACTCGTCATACTTTCCTTTTTCATACCCGCGCTGAATGGATCTGCCTGATGCTGTGTAATATCTGGCAACGGTGAGCCTTATTGCCGATCCGTCAGGGAAATTACGCTGGCTCTGTACCAGTCCTTTTCCGAATGAGCGTCTGCCAATTACCAACCCCCTGTCGTGATCCTGAATGGCACCGGCAAAGATTTCACTTGCCGAAGCACTTAACTCATCAATAAGCACAACCACATCATCATTTTTGCATGTCCCAGAGCCGTTGGCGTAATTGTCGGTCCGCGGGAAACTCCGCCCTTCCGTATAAACTATTAGTTCGCCTTTATTTAAAAACTCGTTAATCATGGCTACCACAATTTCAAGTGAACCACCTGCATTTCCTCTCAAATCAATTATAAAAGATGAAGCTCCCTGACTTTTCAACTTTGAAATAGCTGATATAAATTCGCTGAATGTATTAAATCCGAAGTTCCTTCCAAGCTTGATAAAACCTATTTTATCCCTAAGTATATAGGATGCATTCACACTGCTCATCGGAATATCGCCACGGGTAACGGTTATTTCATGCAAGTCGTTGCCATTATCCCTTCTTATTCCCAGTTTCACCTCAGAGCCTTTTTCACCACGAAGGACCTTCAATACATCTTCGTTCTGGATCTTTTTCCCTGCAACCAGAGAATCGTTCACTTCCACAATTCTGTCCCACGGCTTAATACCGGCTGCTTCAGAAGGGCCTCCGGGTACAATGCCCGTAACCACAATTGTGTCTTTTAATACATAGAAACTGACGCCTATACCAGAGAAGTGGCCCTCGAGGTCTTCATTAACCCTCTTCATATCTGCAGCCGAAATATACTCGGAGTGTGGATCCAGCTCATGTATAATATTTGGCAGTGCATCTTCCACAAGTTGACGCATATTGACTGTATCTACGTATGATTCACGGATATAGTTCAACACTGCGTCAATTTTACCGGAACCTTCCACCCCGCCTGATCTTCCATATTGCCCATATTTACTTCCTATAAATATTCCCAGTGCAATTCCGATACCAAGACAAAGAGGTAACCATGTCCGTATTTTTTTTTCTGAATCCATTCAATCCCTTTCTTTATTTATCAATATTTACCGAAACAAGTTCAATATTCACCCTTTTCAAAAGATCAACTCCATCACTTAGCCTGTAAGAATCGGAATATACAACCCTTTTTATTCCGGCCTGTATTATCAGCTTGGCACATTCAATACATGGTGATGAGGTTACATAAAGTGTTGCCCCATCACTACTGTTCCCCGAACGAGCCACCTTTGTAATAGCATTTGCCTCTGCATGAAGCACATATGGTTTGGAAATATCATTCTCATCTTCACATACGTTTTCAAAACCTGACGGCGTTCCGTTATAACCGTCGGAAATTATCATTTTATCTTTCACCAGGAGAGCACCTACCTTCCTGCGCTTACAGTACGAATTCTCTGCCCAGATAAAAGCCATACGCATATACCTTTTATCAAGCAATTCCTGTTTATTTTCGTTTTGTTTCATCGATTATTTTTTTATAACAAAAAGTTTTAGATAACCATATCTGATTACCTGCTTACTGGGGTGAGTACAAGCCGCAGACTCACCACGCACCTTGTCAAACTGCTTTCAAACTCATGTCGAGACTCTTCACCGAGTGAGTCAATGCGCCAACAGATATATAATCCACACCTGTTTCGGCATATTCGCGAATTGTCTCTATGGTAATTCCTCCTGATGATTCAAGCTCAACCAGTCCGTTAACTCTTTTCACCGCATCCCTGGTCTTTTCGGGGTTGAAATTGTCAAGCATTATCCTGTCTACGCCGCCTACTCTAAGAACCTCTTCCAGTTCATCAAGATTCCTTACCTCAATTTCAATTTTAAGTTCTTTATTATTTTTTTTCAGGTACTGATGAGCGCCGGTAATAGCTTTTTCAATTCCCCCCGCAAAATCAACATGATTGTCTTTAAGAAGTATCATGTCAAAAAGACCAATTCTGTGATTCTCACCTCCGCCGATCTTTACTGCTTGCTTTTCAAATATACGCATGCCTGGTGTGGTTTTTCGGGTGTCGAGCACCTTGGTACCGGTACCTTCCAGCAACTTTACATAACTATTTGTGATGGTAGCAATGCCACTCATCCGCTGCATTAGGTTTAACACCAGGCGTTCAGTTTGAAGAATCGACCGCACCTTGCCTGAAACAACAAACGCAACATCGCCCGGTTTGACATGCGTACCATCATGTATAAAAACTTCCACCCGCAAATCCCGGTCGAATATATTAAAAACCTCTTTGGCCACTTCCACGCCTGCAAGAACACCATCTTCCTTTATCAACAGTCTCGATTGTCCAGTTTCCGTATCGGGAATACTGCACAGGGTGGTATGGTCTCCATCGCCAATATCTTCGGCAAAAGCCAATTTAATAAGGTTATGAACCAATTCTTTTTCTTCCATCATAAAAACGAAATAGAGACATTTCACAATAAACAACGCAAATGCCCTTTTTGTTATAATTTCACGTTAATAACAGCGCAAAAATACAAAATAATCAACTAACTTTGTGCCTATAAAGGCTTTTTTCATGCTTCTAGCGCATTTTTCAATGCAATACTACAAAAAACAAGAAACTTTATGATAGCATGGGACCAGCTACTCTAATTTTAACTGTCTAACATATAATATTTCAATAAGAGGTTGAAGATCATTTTAATATCTGTAGGAAAAACGGATGATCCTTTTTTCTCAAAAATTATAGAGCAGTATAACAGAAGAGTGAATTTTTACATTGAGTTCGAAATAAAGACCGTACCTGATGTTAAAAACACGAAAAGCCTCTCTGAAAAAGAACAAAAGATACAAGAGGGAAACAGTATACTTAAACTACTGCAGCCATCAGATCATATAGTTTTACTCGATGATAAAGGCAAACAGTACTCTTCTGTGGAGTTTGCCGGATTCATAGAAAAAAGAACACACTACGTTCATAAACGACTGGTTTTTATTGCTGGAGGCCCTTATGGATTTTCACAAGATATGTACGATAAAGCAAATGAGAGATTTTCACTCTCTAAAATGACCTTTACACACCAAATGGTCAGGCTTGTTTTTACAGAACAGCTTTACAGGGCTTTAACCATTTTAAACAACGAGCCTTATCATCATGATTGAAAATCATTTACCACGAATTGGATAAAAAATGGAGCTTGGCTGAATATTTTTTATTATTTTTGTAAAAAAGTGAGATACGATGACACAGAAAAAAACAATATTTACTGTAATGTGGATTATTATTGCAATTATTGCAATATTTTCAGTGGTGTCACTATTAGTTTTTCCTAAATGGAAAGGATTCTTCTTCGCCGGAAGCGGTGGATTCCTGATATTGAACCTGTTCCTGTCTATGTTTTTTATCAAAAAGAATTACAAAGGCTAACTATAATATCCGAATTCAAATCGAAGCTGATCGAACATCTCCCGTTCTGGTATGATATCGGAATTTTTAAAAGACACAACACTGCTCAGAATTTTTTCTGCGTTGCCATGTGATATTCTACCGTAAAATTTCAATGCATTCAAAGCCGATTGACGCAAAAACAGTGATGCTCCTCTTAAGTCGGTTATAACATCTTCCAGCAACTCATCCATATCTATCCCATGTACAGATTCGGAGCGAATGATGCACAATCTTGCAAACAACCAATAACCTGTAGTACGTACACTTTCATCATCGCTCCTAGCCCATTCCCTGACTAAATCATCAGAAAAATCGACCTCCTGGAAAAGATTTTTACATATCTGTTCGCGAATCTCCTGATTAACAATTCCGGTTACCCATCTATCAGCTGCTTCTTTAGTAAGCTTATCGGGCGGGAACAACATGGTTGCCAGTATTTTCATCTCACGTACATCCTCTTCCCACAACGCTTCCGCCAGTATCTTGTCAGATTTGTAACTGGCTGCAATCTGTTTTAGCTTGGGTATCTCCACACCAAAAATCATCCGGAAGTCAATCCCCTTACTCCTCATACTGGAGGCAATGACACCATTCATGGACAAACGTAAATCGGTGCGGATTTTTTGTAAAATTTGTTCCACAGTTATTTTTTTAAATAAAATTACTTGCAAAAGTACGTTATTCATCGCTAAAACAACAATTTTCATACTTCATTTTATTACATTTGCATTTTAATTGAAAAAATAATTACAATGAAACTCCTATTAATCAGCAACTCAACAAATCCAGGAGAAGGATATTTGGAATATTCCAAAAACCATATTAAAGAATTTCTGGGTAAAAAAGCAATAAATGCCGTTTTCATCCCTTACGCTGCTGTCACATTTTCGTTTGAAGAGTATGAAGAGAAAGTAAACACACGTTTTGCCGAGATAGGGCATCATGTTACAAGCATCCATCGCTTCTTAAATCAGGTGGAGGCTATTGAGAACGCCGATGCAATAGTAGTTGGAGGCGGGAACACATGGCAACTGGTGAAAATGCTTCAGAATAACAAGTTAACAAAAGCGATCCGTAAAAAAGTAAAAAAGGGGACTCCGTATATCGGATGGAGTGCCGGATCAAATATTGCCTGTCCTACTCTTATGACAACCAACGATATGCCTATTGTGGAGCCTGAAAAGTTTAAGACGCTTAATCTGATACCATTTCAGATTAATCCTCATTATCTTGACGATCATCCCGCAAACCACGGTGGCGAGACCCGCGAAACACGAATAAAAGAGTTCATTGAAGTAAACAGGAGTATATACGTTGTGGGCCTGCGTGAAGGCACCATGCTTCTCCTCGAAGATGAAGAGCTGACACTTGCAGGAAACCGAAAAGCACGTATCTTCAAATATGGTCAGGAACCTCTGGAGCTATCAAATGAAGACGATTTCAGTTTTCTCCTACACTGATTTTGGAGTATATTAATTATCAACGATGAGCTCACGACAGGCAGTCTTGCAGCCATCTGAATCGATTGCCAACTTTGGATCTTCCTTATCACTGGGCATTATTTCAGGATTATTCCTTGGGAAACCCTTGGGTATCACTCTGGCTGTATTTATTTTAACCAAACTAAGGCTTGTGCGGTTGGCAACTCCTGTAAACCGGTTTCAATTTATTGGAATTGGAATACTTGCGGGAATAGGCTTTACGATGTTAATCTTCGTGTCGAACCTGGCATTTCCCGGAAACACAATGCTCCGCGACACGGCCAAGCTGGCTATACTTACTGCTTCTGGATTGGCAATGATGGTGAGTTATACATGGTTTAAAATATTCCACAGCATAAAGGAACAAAAGTTAAAGCATTAGAGATCAAAGCGTGCAAGAGCCATATTAAGATTAATCCCTAAACCTTACACTCCATGCAGGGTGTAACGATGAATGTCGATAAAGATTAAGTTCGACACCAAAATTAGAAGTTGTCTGGTTATTAATATAGCTGTAATAAAGTGGCAATAATTTATATTTTAAAGAATGAGTCCGCTCTGATAAGTCTTTTTCTTGAAAAACACCCCATTCACAACACCTTGTAAAGGGGGTGAAATTGGTAAAATGGGGTTTTTGGAACAGACTCAAGAATGCAATGGCAAAACTTGGCGGAGAAAAAATGATTCCATGAATTATTTCAAAATAACATCATTGGCAAAAATAACGATAAAAAGGAAAATATTGGGAATTTTCCCTCAAATTATTATACGACCGTTAAAGATGTTTAAAGTTTTTGTTGCGTTGAGCTGGGCGCCCCTTTGGCGCCACGGAGAAACATAAAAGGCTGCAAATCAATAGATTTGCAGCCTTTCAGAGTACTCGGAGCGGGACTTGAACCCGCACAGCCTATAATGGCCACAAGATTTTAAGTCTTGCGTGTCTACCATTCCACCATCCGAGCGGACCTGGAGCGGAAGACGGGACTCGAACCCGCTTTCGCTATATTATTGAGAATAAATTCTTTCCAAAATAAACTTAACGACTAAGTACCGATTTAGTACCTTTATTTTGTCTTAAATTGTCATACAAGCGTCCTCTGGCAACCTGTTTCCTTTTCAGGTTCAAAAGTAGTCTCTTTTTTTGAATTATACAAGTCTTAAAATCAGATTTCTTCTATTTTTTCCAAATACTGATACAAAAGAGGTGAGTAATTAGCCGCACTAATCTTTTTCTCGACAAGTACTAAAGCCTTTTTATTTTCATCCGTCAAGTTTGTAGTTATTCTAATAAATTTCTCAATATTCATACTCTGGTAATTGATTTGATAGCACATAACGAGCCGCGCATTGTCGATCGGAATTTTTAGCACTGCACGTTATAATACGAAGCGGAACACGGCAAATATGGCACAAATATTTATACGAAGCACTTCGCCTCGTCTTTTGCTTCTGCGATGTTATATGCTGTACTATATTCTGTTGTTTTCAGCAAGTTTTCTATAATGCTCTCCTAATGCAGTTAGTTTACAAGATTTGCTTTCCATAGCCGCATTCCACATATGTTGTGCATCCACAGGTCTAAGCAAGTTCAGTCTATTATATTTTTGCAAAAGAGCGAAGTCTTTAGTATTACCTTCTATTGGATCAGGCATTCCAGCATCTCGTCCTTTCATTTCAGGCTCGTAGGTAGGGTCTAGTTTAAATTCAAATCCAGCTGTTGGAAATAAATCTTTAATTGCTCGTAAGTCGTCTAATTCTATCGAAGGAGCCGCCTTTCTCAAAGAAATAAAATTCCGAACATTTGTTTTAAAAATAGGTCGTTGTTCCCACGCCCCTAATGATTGGTCAATATGAGCATAAACACTACCAGGTGTAACGTCACCTAAAATATTGGAGGCACTTCCGCTTAGTGCATCAACTAGCAATGTCGTAAAAATACCACTACCATCTTTTTCCGAAGCATATTGGTCAGAGGTAGAAGCCGTTAATATTGTTATACCTTCACTAATTAATGCACTGTCTTTTATGTTTGGAACATTTCCAGCAATCCCGGAATGGCAACTGTCTAATATTATAACTTTGTTGGTTGCTGGTGAATCATTTGCCAGCAGCAATATATCATTTAAAGAAATACCGTCATCTCCTCTTTTAGCATCACTTCCTAATAGGTAACCTCCAGTTGTTTCAATATGCCCATGCCCAGCGAAATATAAAAGAGCAACTTCTGCTTTAGTCGTAAATAGTTGTGTTATTGCATCTTTTAGTTCCCCTCTTTCAATGGATTCTTTTGCATTTGAGGCTGTCAATAGTTTGCAGTCAAAATTAACTGAACCATCAAAATTTCGTTCTAAAATACCTTTGACTGAATATGCATCATTAACACAACCGTACAAATCTCCTCCGTTAGGATAGTGATTTATTCCAACGATTAAAGCGATTTTCATTATAAGGAATTTATGAAGTTCTTAATGGTGTCCCAAGACCAAACTTTAGTTGTAATACCTGAGATTTCAGTACGATCATTTGAATAAGCCCAGATTCCAAGAATCTTTTTCCCTTCTTCCTTAGCACATTGAATTTCCCATTTCTGGCCTGAAGAAGATAGTGAATTTTTACTGACCAAAACAATAATTCCATCTGAACGTCTGATTCGAGTTCTCACTCTTGACTTCCAATCTTCACTATATGGTTCTTTAACCGACATGTCAACATATTCAAATGGGGAGTAAGTCAGGAGGGATTGTCCTTTAAGAAAATCTCTTTGTCTCTCGTCTTCAATAGCAAATGCGATAAAAATAACTTTCTTCATAAACTGTCTGTTTTAGTTTTAGGGTGTCTGTAAAATATGGTATGTAACATTTAATTTATAGAACATTCGTAAATGTAATTTTCATATTTATCAATTAAATATTTGAATATAAACTACATAATCAACACTTATCACTTCTTTCCTCTTTCAATTTTACGTAGGTTATTTTGCATATTGGAATCCGATAAATTTCAATTTTCAAAGATACCAATATTAATGTATTTATATTCAATAAAATGAAAATTTTATTATTTTTCGTTCAATCATTCTCATTATGGAAAACATGTAATGTTTTTCCAGTTTACATTGGGTGACAGATTTTTCTACTGAGAAAATCGATATATCAAAAAAATTAGGCGAGTCGCTAGCGAGTATGAAAACTCCCTGTCTAAATCGCCCCATATTTGCGGTATGAAATAAAAATGACGAAAATATGGAAGTTATAACATTCGACAGTGAAGCTTATAAAAAGCTGATAGATAAAATAGACCGGATTGCAAGCTTTGTAATAAAAGCGGAGCAGTCTAAGACCAAAGATTCGGCTAATGATATCTGGATGGACAGCAACGAAGTTGCTGAATTATTACGTATTAGTACACGCACACTACAACGCTTACGAAAGGAAAACATCATAAACTATTCCATGTTGCGGGGAAGATGTTTGTACCGGCTCTCAGAAATAGAGCGTTGCCTGGATGAACGGATTATCAAGTCTGATCCCGTTACTGTAGAAGACTTTAAAAGAAACTATTCGTTAAAAGTCCGTGGATAAGGGTTATCAATTCCATTACTAAAGCTGCGACTATGTTTATAGAAAAAGAATTTTTCGAAAAGAAGATACAAAACATTATCAATCGTCTGGATAAGATAGATAAAACGTTGGTCAGCATGTCAAAACAGAGGTGTTACCTTGACGGGGAACTTCTCTATGACAATTATGACCTATGTAAGTTGTTGAATATTAGCAAACGTACCTTACAACGGTATCGTTCATCAAAGGAATTGCCTTACCATACGCTTTATGGAAAAACTTTTTATAAAGAGTCGGATGTGAGCAATTTTATACGCCTGAATTTTGGGAAAGATAAGAGAAACGGTATTAACGATGAAAAGGAAGAAGAGTTGGCTTGATTAGTTAGTTATATCCGGTTGGTTTATTTTCTTTTTATGTTTTGTTTAGTTTGTCTGAGTCCTGTTTTGTTGTGATAACAAGGCAGGATTCTTTATAATTAACTACATTCTTATCCCTTTCGATACTTTTTGCTTCATATTATTGGACTCCATATTTTCATCGGGCTTGCTTACAGAGGCTATTATTATGCGATCCCTATTTGCATCGATAATCTCTTTCAGGCTCATAGGTTGTCCGGAACGTACATCCGACACAGGATCAATTAGGTCGGAATTATGCTGAGGCAAAATCCCATTCATTGAATCTGTCGTATTTTGCAGCATCTGCTCATCCGGCTTGTTTCTATTCTCCAAAGAAAGGTTGATCCGCCTACTCAGTGAATCCAGTTCGGACTTCAGTTCCCTTAGTTCCGGCTCTTTACGAAAAATGGAATCAATCACCTCTTTGAGTACGGGTATATCCTTTTCCAACTTTTGGTTATCCGCCTTATACTTTTCAATCAAATTCGGGATCTTCTCCAAAGCATTGATAAAATTCTTTGATGCCAGAAGCGGATCAACGGCGATATGTCCGTTATTATAGCTGTACTTGATGTTTCCTTCCCCTTCGATAAAGAAACGGTTGTCTTTGAACAGCGAGCCTTCTTTTAGGCTTTCCTCCGTTTTGACAAGGATTTTGAAGCCGTATAGCTCACCAATCTTAAAATACTCACCATTGGTTCGGGCATTATTCGCCAGTTGGTTCAGTTTTTCGCCGATGACCTTTGGATCTTTGCTTTCCAGATTATCCAAACGGATCGGATTCATTTTATTGCCATCCCTAACAATTTGCACGTTATCGTTAAATGCCAAGAGATCTTTTGACATACGGGCAACCATTTCATTGTTGCTGTCAATACTGCGGGTAGCATCTTCGTATTTGTAGATAGCCGAAGACTTACTGCGGTTGAATGCCTGCCGTTCACTCTCCAGAGCCATAATTTTCTTTTCCAGCTTTGCCTTCTCCAACAGGTCGGTATTACCGGATAATATGGCTACGTATTCGGAAAAGTTCATACCCGAACTTTCATCCATGCTGCCTTCATCAATGGTGCGTGTTGCCATATTATTTGTCTTTAGCTGGTTGATAAATAACTGCTTGTTTTGAAGCAGATTGAATTTATAAGAATCAAGGCTCTTTTCTACTGCATAAATCAAAACATCCACCTTGTTATCCGCATATAATTTGGCAATTTCATTCCCTTTGCGAATGGCTCTCCCATCCCGCTGATTCAGGTCAGAGGGGCGCCAGGGGGTGTCTAAATGATGAATGGCGACAGCCCTTCTTTGCGCATTTACCCCTGTACCCAACATACTGGTTGAGCCGAACAATACACGGATACGTCCCTCATTCATACCGGCGATCAAAGCTTTGCGGGCATTATCCGTCTTGGCCTCCTGTATGAAGCGTATCTCATGGGCGGGTATCCCGTGATCTTCCACCAACTTACGCTTTATTTCACTATAAGGACTCCATTCTCCGGGTTTGTACGTTCCCAGATCGCTGAAGACAAACTGAGTTCCTTTCTGGAAATCATATTTATTGTAATATTCAGTAATCTTTGCCGCACAATGGGATGCTTTATTATCAATATGATCACCGTATGCCATATCGATCATGCGCATATCGAGCGACATCTTGCGGGCATAATCCGTTGCGATCAACATTTTTGCCTTTTCCTCTTTCTCTGTCAGTTTGGCTCGTCCCAAGATAGTGGCATCCCCCGTCTCTGCGAATTTCATCAGTTTCCCTATAAAGACTTCCTGCTGTGGTGTCGGGGGTATATTGTAGAGGATTTCATTCTTTTCGGGACGGTCTATACCGATATCTTTAGCTGTTCTAAAATCAGTTATTTCCGAATAGAAAGCCGCCAGCTCCGGTACTTTGATAAAGTATCGGAAGCGTTCTTTCTGTACGATCTGGTTGGTAACGGAGAACTCATAGTCGGTACTCTTTTTTGCGAAAACGGCTGCCCAGGCGTCAAAAGAGTTGATCCCCTGTTTTTCCAGAGCTTTTGGACGAAGGTATTTGAATAAAAGGTATAATTCGGTTAGGGAGTTTGAGATCGTTGTTCCCGACAGGAATGTCGCTCCCAGGTCTTTTCCACTGCGTTCCTGAATGGTCCGCAAAGCAAAGAGCATATTAAGAGCCCGCTGGCTTCCTTCTGGGTTTCCCATACCTGCCACACGGTCATGGCGGGTGGTAAACATTAAATTTTTGAACTGGTGGCTCTCATCTACAAATAAATGATCAATACCCATCATCTTAAAATCCACCACATCATCTGTCCGGTTTTTTATCTGGTCGGCAAGCTTGCTTAACTTTACCTCCAGATTCTGTTTCCTGATCTCCAATCCCCGGAGCATCATTTTGGAGATATCCTTTCCCTGATTGCGCAATATTTCGAGATTCTCTTCTACAGAGTCCAATTCTGCCTGAAATATCTGCTGTTGCATTTCCGGTGACTGGGGTATTTTACCGAACTGGTCGTGTGTCAGGATAACGGCATCCCAACTGTTGTTTTTAATATCATTGAAGATTTTTACCCGTTTCTTTGGCGTAAAATCTTCTTTGCCGGGATAAAGTATTTTGGCATTGGGATAAGCCGTTTTAAATGTTGCCGCAATTTCGTGTACATTCGCCTTTAGCCCGACAATCATCGGCTTGTTCACCTGTCCCAGACGTTTCATTTCATAGGCTGCACAGCACATGATAAGGGTCTTTCCTGCCCCCACTTCGTGATCTCCGATCCCCCCTCCGTTCTGCTTGATCATCCAGACACAGTCTTTCTGAGACTGATACAGGTCGGGGATACCGAGCGCCTTCAGGTCCAATCCGGGAAAAAACTGGTGTGATCCGTCATACTGCGGACGGACAAAGCAGTTGAATTTTCGGTTGTATATATCCGCCAGGTTATTTTTAAATTCGGGGGACTGTTGGTCTAACCAGTCGCTAAAGCCGTTACGGATTTCGTCGATCTTTGTATTGGCCAGTTGTATGGCTTGACCGTCAGGCACTTTAACGTCTTTGGGTTCTCCTGTCTCAGGATCGGTTACCGTAATCGTTTTGGTAATATTGGGGGTCGTATTCAGCAAGGCATGTTTTAGCAGGTGCATACCCGTATAGAGCTTGCTTTCCCCCTGAACGGCAAATTTTTCGTTGATGATCAGGTTGCTCTTATTCGCCTTTACCGTAAAATCGTCACGGGAAGCATAATAATCTATGGTTACATCAGCCTCGAATAACTTACTGATATAATCCTCATAAACGGACATTTTGATCCACCGTTCCCCGAAATTAAAATCGAGCTGTTCAAACCGGATGGGTTCAGGCGTGGCTTTCTGCAAGGCTTTCAGGGCTTCCTGTGCCGGAAGGTCGTCCGGATGGTTTTGCAGGTATGTTTCGATCCGTTCAGCCTTCTCGACAACGTTCCCTGCTATAAAACGGTCTTGCACCTCGTAATTCCGGATGATCGGATTAAAATATATACGTCCGTGCAGGTCGGATATGAGCCCTTCCCTATCTTTATCTGTCATCAGGGACTCCATGTAGTCCAGACGGACTTCACCGTACTTATTCAGTGATGCGATCAAAGCTTCGTCAGAAGTGCCGGCTGCTTTCAAATCATTCGGGTTGAAAGCGACAGGCCCGTGAAAGATATCCGCTTTTTGCAATTTGCCGTCAATAGCACGTTCAAGGGATAGGATTTCGTTCCCTCCCGCATCCATTTTGATGACATCCAGATTTTTCTTGTCGTTCAGGTTGCCAAAGTGACGCACGAATTTATCATAGCCCAGATTCAGATTGCTCCGCAAAGATTCATATACCGTCAGGTATTTGGCCTCATGGTTATACAATTCATGATAAAAATCCCTGACCTCAATGTAACTAATGATTTTAGATCGTTGGGCGGAAGGAAGATTCAAAGGTTGAAACGTGCTTCCATCACGGTAGCGTTCCTTTAGATAACCTATTTGTCCCTGATCTTCCACCAGCGAGCCTGCCTTATGGTATTCTTTGAGTTCCCCGGTAAAAGGACGTGTTTCAAACGAGAGTTTCTCTTCTTTCTGCCGTTGTTCCTGCCGGAGCCTTTCCTGTTGTTCGTCCTTCCGTGCATCGGAAACTGGATAGACAGTTGCCCTGTTATTATTTGCAGAAGATTGCCCGTTGGATGAAAACATGTTGAGTTGTCTGGGTTTTCCTTTGGATAGCACAGCCTTTTTCTTTCCTCCACGGACTGGTTTTACCTGTGAGCGTTCTTCCTCGGTAAAGCCGAACAGGTCATAAAGCGTAATTAATGGCTCCTGCGTAACGGATTGTTGTACTTTGGCAACAGTTTCTACTTTCTTATTCCAAAATTCTTTTTCGTCAGGGAACCAATGATCTTCAACAGCTTGCCAAAAGGGATCGAGGTCATCCGTCTGCCAAAGGGGATTAAGGTCATCGGAAAAGGTATCTCCAAAACCATGTGAATGTTCTTCTCTATCGAGTTGTGCGGTACTTTTTGTTTCCGATTGCTTTTGGATGACAGTATGACCATTATATAAATCCAGGTCCAGGTAGCTTTTAAAATCACTTTCCAGCATCTTTCGCATATAGACAGCCATCCCCTCGATTCCTCCCTCGTGAATAAAAACCTGTGCAGGTTTACCGTATGGATCGGTACCGATAGATGCCTTTGTCTGTACTATCCTTGAGAAATTATAGAAGTAATCATTGTTATAAATCCCCGTCACTTCGGATTGGCTTGTACCGACAAAGAGATTCTCCCAGAAACTGAGCTTCGGATCTTTACCTGTATTCTTTTGCAATACGATCAGGTCGCTACCGACCTCTGTGCCTGCATAATCGGTGAACAGGTTATTAGGCAGGCGTATAGCTGATACAAGGTTTGTATTTTCCATCAGCCATTTACGGACAGGCGTATTGTTTGGAGAGTTCATCACTCCCTGAGAGGTGATAAAGGCAAGGATACCTCCTTCCCGAAGCGATTCCACTCCCTTTATGAAAAAATAGTTGTGGATGGCGCGGGTAGAATCCCGGTGCAACTGATCTTGCTTCATAAAGACTGCATCAAAGACCTTCATGTCTCCAAAGGGAATGTTGGAACTGACCACATCGAAATAGTTATTATAGCGGTTTTCAATGGTTTCGAATCCTTCGATGTTTACCTTATGCCCTGGTGTAAGTGCCGATAACATCTTTCCCGTCAAAATATCCTTTTCAAAGCAGATCAATTCACTCTTATGGCTTGCGGCCTGATGGAAAGCATGTGCAAATTCTCCTGTCCCGGCCGATGGATCGAGTACAAGTTTCGGGATGATACCGCTATTCCGCAATGTTTCAGATAACGTATTGACAATGCCGGGAGGCGTATAGAACGCAGTAAGCACAGAATTCTTGATACTGTTCATATAGCGTTTATACTCATTCTCATTTGCCGTATTCTTTTTAAGGACACGGTGCAATTCTGCCACCAACGGAAAAAGTTCCAGTTCCGACTTTGCCCAATGGACTGTATCTGTGAGGGAGCTTGCAGGATTCAGGACACATTTAAGTCCCCCGAATCCTGCGTATTGTTTCAATAAAGCCTGTTCTTCAACGGAAGGTTTTCTCCCTTCTTTTTCCAACATGAACACGGTCCTGATCGCATCTATATTGGCTTTTAGGTGCTCTTTCTTATTGTAAGCCATGTTCTTCGATATAGATTGAGATGAAACCTGTTAACTCTGTGTATAGCAGATCAAATTCGGGAGAGCTTAGAAAATCATCGGATAAGGTACATTTTTCAGAAAGGTCATGGCATCTTGGCAATAGCAACAGGGCGAATTCCCTTGCCCGGCTTTCGGGGATCTCCACGGAAAACTCGTTCCAGAGGATGGTAATCAATGTGTCAAGCAGGGAGAAATGCAAACCTTCATACAGCATATTGTTCGCCGTTTCTTCCGCATGGATATGGCTAAATCCTGATTTTACCGCTTCACTGTAAGCTTCGGCGGCCGAGTCGCTTCTGGCTACAATAAAATCCCGGTCTGATAATAACTGGGGATGTGACTCTTTTAGAAAGGAAAGTAGGGAGAGCCTGTAATATGACAAACCCTGTGATTGTACTTGTTTCATATGTTTATGGATTTTTAGTGGTGGCCTATAGACCATTTAGAAATTCTCTTGTCCGGGGTGGAACGAATGTTTATGACAAAAAGATAAGGATAGAACGGAAAAGCACCCGGAGATCCCTCTCCGAGTGCACCACTAAAAATCCATAGTTAAAACAAAAAACAATTTCGTAATGACTATGATTCTTAGTGGCAAAGATAATGCTATTTACAGAAAATGAATAACAACATCTGTAATTGGTTTATTTTTTCCCGTTTTTCTTTTTCACACTTGTATTATCAAACTCGAATACAGGCTTCAATGTGTCGTCCAACCTGAGATAAGCATCAAATTGTTTTCCCGCTTTGCTTGTAAAACCTTTGATCAGGGAAGTCTTTGCTTTTGTCAGCAGGTCAATGAGGTGTTTATCTCCCAAGTCTTTTCCGCTTTTATTACGGAAAATAATAAAGCCGCAGTTTTCATCCCTGCATTTGGCTACTTTCTGCAACAACACGACGCTCTCCTTCTTACATTTGGGACAGGTATATTTGACCTTTTCGTCTTTGTGCTCCAGTTGCATATCTAAAAGTTCGGATGTTATTTGCCCGGCATAGACTTCAATCCCTTTGTGGAAATCGGATGCATTCATTTCACCTGTGGCAATTTTATTAAGGGCGCTTTCCCATGCTCCGGTCATGGCAACATCGGCTATCTTCTTATCCTTGACTGCCAGATAGACGACCAGTCCCTTATTGGTGGGAATAAGGGACTTTTTATCCCTGACAATATATTCACGGGAGAAAAGTGTTTCGATGATAGCCGCACGTGTAGCAGGCGTTCCGATACCTGATTCTTTGAGGGCTTCGCGTTCGCTCTCGTCTGCAAGTTCTTTTCCGGCAGTTTCCATCATAGAGAGTAAACTGGCCTCGGTGTGTAACGGTCGGGGCCTGGTTTGCTTTTCCAATACTTCTGCTTCCTTGATGGGAAGGATATCCCCGTTCAATAATACAGGAAGTACGCAGATCTCTTCCTCTTTTGCTTCTTCTGTGGCGGTGCCGAATACGGCACGCCAACCGGGAAGCAGCACGGTGCTCCCTTTGCAGGCAAAGTGTATACCGTCTGCGTCAAGCGTAACGGCGGTATTCTCTTTGGCGCATTTACCAGAAAAGGCTTCGAGCGTACGGCCGGCAATCATTTCGTAGAGGATGCGTTGATCTGCTGACAGGTCACCGGGTATATTTTCGGTAATGATCAGGGCATGGTGATCGGTTACTTTCTTGTCATTTACCGGATGCCTGTTCAGTGTCATTTTCGATAATGACTCTGCATACTCACTGAACCGGTTATATCCGGAGAGTTGCCTGATAAGGGAGGGTATCTCGGCAAATACATCTTCAGAGATATACCGGCTTCCGGTCCTCGGGTAAGAAATCAACTTTCCCTCGTACAATGAGTGTGCTACCGATAAGGTTTTATCGGCAGAAAAGTTATAGCGGCTGTTCGCTTCCTTTTGTAAGGTAGTCAGGTCATAGAGCAAAGGAGGCTCCTGAATAACTTCCTTTTTTTCGACATTCAGCACACTCACGGATTCAGCAGAGCGGACACATGCTAAGATTTTGACGGCTTCTTCCTTACTGTTATAGCGTTCCGTGGAGATCGCGGCAAATTGGGTTGTCTCTTTTGCGGTATGGAGTTTTACCTGAAAATAGGTTTGTGGTGTAAAATCCTTGTTTTCGAGGTATCGGTTGCAAATCATGGCAAGCGTGGGTGTCTGGACACGACCTAATGACCACACTCCCTGTCCGGCAGTTATCGACAGGGCTTGTGAGGCATTAATACCTACCAGCCAATCGGCCTGGCTACGTGCTTTGGCTGAATCGTATAAATTATCGTATTCATTTCCGGGCCGTAAGCTTTCCAGACCTTTACGGATAGCCTGATCCGTCAAAGAACTGATCCAAAGACGGTCGAACGGTTTGCTACATTTCAAGTAATTATATATATACCTGAAAATCAAACATCCTTCCCTACCCGCATCAGTAGCAACTATGATCCGCTCACTCTTGTCGAATAACTCTTTGATGGTCTTAAGTTGCTTCATCGTTCCCGGATCAGGTTTGTACTCCTTACCGTCCTTTATCTGGCGGGGTATCAACTTAAAATCGGATGGAAGTATCGGCAGGTTTTCTTTTTGAAAACCTTTGATACCGTATTCTTCGGGCATGGCAAGTCCTATCAGATGTCCGAATGCCCAGGTAACGGCATACCCATTACCTTCCAGATAGCCGTCTTTTCGGTTACCTGCACCAACGATAGCCGCTATATCACGGGCTACCGAGGGTTTTTCTGCGATGATTACTTTCATTTTTTAAAATGGATTTTTAGTGGTGGTCAAAGACCTTTTGTTATGAAAAGAATTACACATTACATTTTTACACCACCGGATTTCTTCAACGGGCGAACTGTTTTTTGTTCCTGTTCTTTTGTCGGAGCATTCTGGCCTTGTTTAACGGGTTCTTTTACATTCTTCAGGCTTTCGTCTGTTTTGCCACCGTTAACCGCCACTTGTGTACGGCCCTCATTGACAGGGGTAACTTCTTTTGCCGTTGATTTGGCATTGTCCGGATTCCAACGGTAAAAATTGAGCTTGCTTTCTTCGACATTGGTTTTTACATAGGCATTGAACAACTCTCCTTTTCCATCGGTCATGCCCTTCACATAGATCGTCTGCCCGGAGCGCAGCGAGTTTTGTTGTTCAGGAGTCAGGTCCACACCTTTTAACTTTTGAGGTATCCTCAGCTGTTGTTCTTCCCTTTGGGATTGCCCCTGTCCGTCCTGTGCCTGCCTGTAGCGGTTCCGGTCTAATCCCTCATAGCTGAAGTCCAGCGATCCTTTTGCGGCATTAAACTGGACATAACCGTCGAATAGCCTGTCATTCTTTGAGGTCATGCCTTCGATCAGGGTCTTTTTTCCCTCGTATAACGATTGTGATTGTTCGGGGGTAAGGGTTACTCCTTTCAGGGTTTCATTGAAGCTGACTTTGTCGACTGAAATAGCTTCTAAACGGTTGGTTAATTTATCCAGCGAAACGAATGAGGAAATCTTTTCTCCTTTATCACCTGTCAGGTCAATAATTCTTCCGGCATTGTATGTTTCAAGCAGGTTCTTCTTGTCTTCATCCGTGAGCATAGCCCCATGAAACGGGGTGTCCAGGGAAGGAGCTGATTGAAAGCTGTCTGCTTTCAATCGGATAGATCCATCGGGATTTTCCTCAAAGGACAATCGTGCCTGTACCTGAAATGAAATACCTTCGAAAGTAGGATTAACTTGTATCAGGTTGGGGGATTTATGCCAGTTGAGCATGGCTTTGAGGTTGCCTTGTTCTTCCAGCAACTCACGGGTGACTCCGAGTTTTTCCAGTTGTCCCCAATTGATACGGCTTTCGTCTACGGGCTTGTATTCGGTAGTCTGGTCTTGTGTTTTCTGTTGTTTGTTGAAGTCGTCCGGATTAACACGGCTTTCGAATAAAAAGACGGAATTACTCTCTTCGTCTTTAAACATCTCTTTTAAGGCAGAAGCGATATTTTCAATCTTCTCTATCGGTGAGCGGAAGAAATTGAAATGGGTGGGATCTTGAAATTCCCGTTTGAGGTTAGAAAAAAAGTTTTCCAGAATACCAGCCTTTTCATTTATCCGGATGAATTGCCCCTGGTTTGCTTCTGTAGGTTCTACGGCTTCAAGATTGCCGTTGGTATCTACACCTTTTACTGCTTTTACGTTATTGGTGTCATTTTTGTTGACGACCAAAAGCGTTTCTTTGTTTTTTAATTTTTCGTCCATGATTTATTCGTTTAATTATTGCATCAATAGTAATGCTGGACGAAATTAGAATGAATCCTGTCAATTTATGAAAGAGCAGAATGAGGTGGTAATAAGTGGCGTTAGAATGGTAGTGTATGACTTTTATATTTGTGAGCAGGCTTTTGCTAAAAATACTTCATTTCTTTCCGGTATACATACTTTGAGATTGAGTAAATTGTATATATTAATCATGAAGTATACCAGTATTTCACTCAAGTGGTATACTTTTTAATCTGGTTTATTAAATTTTTTTTTATAACTCCCTTATTTTATGGGGAGAGAGATTCTCAAAAAAAAGAAAAAAGTATACTTGGAGTGGTACCCTCTAAAATGAAATGCTGGTATACATTTGGGGTGAAATAAGCATTTACATATAAGATTATTGAAATTTAAACTATATGTAATGGGAATGAGTGGAAAAAAACCAAAGAAATAATACTCCGCGAAACGTTTAAACTGTTTTTGGCAAAGACATATGAGCAACGGAAAATCATTAAACCAATATAAACAACTACCTATATAGACACCAAAATATTCTCCAGATCCAACTGGATACTTTAATATTGCGACCCTTTGTTTGCTAATCAAACAAAGTTTGATTTAGTTTTTAATGTCATTTGTTTGTTTTCAGTCCTCTTACAAGTTAAATTTCAAACATTATTAAAATACAATTTGGATTGTATATGTATTTTTTTTAATATTGTGCAATAATTAAAATGTTAGCGGTTAGAGAAAGGGGGATGTTTATTGCCGCATTATATAATCGTTTTCTTGCGATGGCATAATGCAAGCGAGTTTACCTTATGCTCTTTAGTTTAACGAAAACGTGAAATTAATTCTTATTCATGAGAAGTGTTCCCTACGCTTTCCATCCTATTCTGAAGAGCGTCTTTCTATTTATTCTTTGTTTCCTTTTCCATACGGTTTCGGGACAGATTAGTCATGGAGGCAAGCCTCTACCACTTCATGCCAGCTCAGGGGCAAGGTCGGCGGGTCCCTTGGCTGCCCTTTTTGTGGAAATGCCTTCATTCAACATCCAAGCGACATTACGACAATCCCAACAGGGTCATGCAAATCTTAAAAGTTTAGAGTTTGCCCATAAGTTTCATACATTTCTTCGACCCGAGAACTCAGGTATCATCTTTACCACAGATAATATGAAAGTATGGCGTGTAGGAATCCGCTCTAAAGACGCCTACTCAATAAATATCCTCTTCTCTAAATTCAGATTACCTCCGGGGGCACAATTGTTTGTCTACAACACCGACCAGTCGGAGATATTGGGATCATATACTGAAAGAAACAACAGTGAGTTAAACATGCTTCCCGTTCAGCCCGTCGGAGGTGATGAGTTAATCGTAGAATACCAGGAACCTTTGCAGCCCCTATTCACGGGACTAGTCGAGATAGGTGAAGTAAATCACGATTTTACTGGTTTATTCAGAGCGACCGAACCAGATGATCCCGCACAAGGCTGCCATCCCAATCTGGTCTGCTTCCCCGAAGACATTCAACCGGGAAGTGGTGTGGTGGGATTAATCATAAATGGGACAACCTACTGCACAGGAGCGCTTGTGAATAATACATTGGAGGATGCCACTCCTTACCTGTTGACCGCCACACACTGTCTCAACAACAGTTATTTCTTCGAAAAGAATGACTATTATAACAAATGGCAAAATTTCGGTCAAAGCGAGAATTGGCTTTATGATAAAGTAGCGGGCAGCATCGTTGCATTCTTCAATTACAATTCACCGTTGTGCGATATCGATATCCGCGGCCCGTTACAGATGACCATGGCTTCGGCCGATTCGGTACTGATTAGCGAAAGGCATGATATCTCCCTGCTCAGATTGAAAGAGATCCCTCCGGCAGAATACCAACCCTATTATCTGGGATGGAATGCCGGCTCTTCTCCCTCAGCACCGTTCCATGGCCTGCACCACCCCAACGGAGGGATCAAGAAAGTGGCAATAGACGAAGACCGGCTACGCCTCGGTTCGTTTACTCTTCCCAATAATTACCAGGCAGAACCCAACTCCTTTTGGGAAGTAGGGGGATGGGACAACGGAGCCACAGAAGGGGGCTCCTCAGGATCACCCCTGCTGGACAGGGAAAAAAGGGTATTGGGGACACTTACAGGCGGTATATCGATGTGTTCATCTCCCAGAGGTCCGGATTCTTATGCCTCTCTCTCCAAATTCTGGAACGTGGAGGGATCACTCGATAATTCGAATCCGATCAGCTATTATCTTGCTCCTGAGGGGGCACAAGCCACACAGACAGGAGGCTTTAATCCCTATATCCGGGAACCTTACACAAAAAGCCACAACTTCAACCCGGATGACGAGGCGGTGAAATCCCATTTTCAATCGGTTCCCCTGTTCGCAACCAACAATACTTTCGGGTACACGGAGTTTGCAGAGCAGTTTTACGCTAAGACTGGTGTACCGCTACAGGGAGTCTTTCTCTCTTCCGCATCCACCAGTCATATCCAGAATATGAACATACGGATCAGGGTTTATTCTGGGGAAAACGGCCCGGAACGACTTCTTTACGAACAGCCCTACAACTTTAGTTTTGCGTATTTCAGCAATACCGACGACTTTCCGGTCGCCCCCCGCAATATGAGGCATAGTGTAGAAAACTATATCCGGTTTAACGAACCCGTATCCGTTTCAGGTACATTTTATATTTCCTATTACGATGTAAGCGGAATACCTTCCGGCTTTGCCGCATTCAATGCGGAACCCAGAAAGGCCGGGGCGGGGCTTGTCTCCACGGCATGGATGAAAAACGGGTTAGGATGGGTAAAATCGTCGGAGAATATTGAAAACCCGGTCAACACCACTTTACTGATCGCACCTTATGTAATTGGCAATATTTCTACATCAGTAGAATCAGAAAAAGAACAACCCAAACTGGTGGTCTACCATTCCAATGAAGTAAAACGAATATTTATCGAATCGAATTATGAATTAATCGAATGGGAAATTTTCTATTCTTCAGGGATAAAAGTTCATCAAGAAACAACCGATATCAGTATCAATAGAGCATCCTATTCATCGGCAAATCTGGCCAAAGGAGTCTATATAGTAAAAGTCAGAACCAGAGATGGCACAGTCTCGTCAAAGAAAGTACTGGTAATATAAACGTCCGTCCTACGATTGGAATCTGTCAACAGTCGAGCCGTTCTTTCGGGTAGAAGTGTAAAAGGTCGGAAAATAAAGTAGATGGTACTACTTTATTTTCCGACTTACACGATTAATAAATTACTAGTAAAACTCACATTTATTTCACAAAAGTACCAATATATTGCGTTGAGCCTAAATCTACAATAAGGTTATACGTCCTTCCTTTAGTCAAACTCGAAATATCTATGCCACAATAACCCGTTCCATTAACATTAAAACTATAAAAAATATTGGTTCCTTCAATGTATACCACAGCCTCGTCATCCCAGTTATAAACGATTACATCAATTGAAGACTCATGCTTGGTTGCTTCCGTGTAATAAACATATGCAGGGCGCGTACCTGTATTTAATCGCATATAGATGGGAGTACCGGCTTGGATGTCAATGTTGACTTGGATGTCAGTGTTGGCTTCGTTGTTACTACCGGAATGTGCATTTAGAACAGACGTTGAAGAGTAAAATAATAGAAACGTCATTAAAAGATAAACGATACTTTGCTTTTTTGTTTTCATACTAATAAAATTTTAAATTATAATCTAACAGTACTTTATGATAAGAATGTATTACGGTACAAAATCAACAGGTATTATTACAAGAATAGATCCATCTACTTCATGCGCCACCAAATCTCCGCTGAACAGCATTTCTGTCCATCTGCGGGAATCTTCTTCTTCATCAATAACTCGTTGGGGGTTATGAGTATCCGGAATGATATCTTCAATCGTATAAACACGAATATCGTTGCCATTATATTTACAGTTATGCCATCCATCCGGAATACCGTGGTTTTCTTTGAGCGTGACCCTTAATTCTTCCACAGATTCGCCGGTAATAAACGGATTTTTGAATTCAATAATATAACTGTGTTCACTTTTTCGTTCCCCATTGTCTATAATGCCAAATCCGAACGAATGACCCAACTTGTAACCTGATTTATATTCTACAGGGATGCCACTTCCATTCGTAAATGATAGAACCTCCATCGGGCAGGTCTTTAAAAAGTCTTCTTCGTTCAGGTTCAGAGAAAAATAATCAACTTTGTCAAAATATGAAATACTTCCATCCTTATCGAAATATAAAGTATTCCCTTCCTTATCAACATATTGAATTCCTATTCCTTTTGCATACCCAAATACGGCTTCATTCTTGTCACATCCGAACAGGAAAGGGAGCAATCCGGCTAATAATATTCCATTAATGAATTTGTTTCTAAATTTCATAGTTTCTTATTTTCCACGAATGGAAGAAGAAGATGTCAATATGATTCCGTTACTCAATTCGATTTCAACTTTTGCATAATTTCCATTCGAGAAGCTTTCCTTGTCAATTCCGTCAAAAATAAAATGAGCTTCAGCAAACACAAGGGGATTATCGGACAAGTATTCTTTTATGGTTGTTCCTATCTTAATTTTGCCTAACAGTTTTTTCTCAGAATTGATGATAATATTTTCTCCTACTTCCGAGTGGGAATTTGGATTGCTGACATAAAAGAAACGTGCCTGGTCTGTTATATCAGATATGAATGAACCGTTCTTATCATACATGGTGATGCGAATAGACTTGCAAGCCTCTGTTCTGTATTCTACAGGAATAGGCACATCGCCAGTGTACTTGTCATTATCAGGATCAAGAAAGTTTGCAAGTTGCAGCTCAATCGCCTTGTCTCCATCGATGGAATAGTGGTGAGGTGTGGAATAGCCTGGTTGTACTTTGAGAGCACTTGTTACAAAGATATGTAAATCTGCGCATGTGGTGTCAATGATGTTTGGCAAATAATCATTGTGATAGGCTATTAAACTCTCAGCCGGCCGATGAATGTAATTCAAGTGCCATCCATGATTTCCAACTATTGTATCGTTTTCGCCGCTGCAGGACATCACTAATATCGCTGTAAACAAATAAATAAAAATTCTACCTGAAGTCATAATGAATTTTCTTATCGTATTTATATTCTCTATCCAAATATGTCCATGTTGCGTCCGGATAACTGCTGAAAAGGCCATTGTCGTTATCTCCATCATATCCCCAATTCATAAGCAGGTATTCTCCCGTACTACTTTGTTCTTCGTAAATAACATCATATTCACTGTTAATATTATATTTTGCCCTCAACTGGTCAAAAGTATCATAATACTCTGATTCGTGCATCCAGTTTTCAGTGTATTCAAAATGTTTTCTTGTTATATAATAACGTGTCTTGGTCGCAAGTCCATCAATTATCCATGAATGCCCAAATTTTTGACCAGAAGCATCCTTACGGTAAGCCGTTATGTTTACCGGCTTGGAATTCTGTAAGTTATTTTTTATTTTTTGGTAATTGTAGTCTGACTCCGTGCATGTAAGATTGTAGTTGGAAAGGCCAGAATTGGAGATACTGGCACCACTTCCATTTCCAGAATATTTCATATTTAGCCTATTGCCTATATCCAACATCAAATCTCCAACATAAGTTGTATTACCAGAACTGTTACGACGTAAAGCCATATCATTCCACCGGGTGGAACTGGATACAAAATTCGACCGCGAAAAACCAATATTTGATGTTTCTCCTGATATGGATGTAGACGATATAGATATATTATGATACAATCCCGTCGGTTTACCAAGAAAGTTATGCATATAGTAAATAATTTGTGCTACAGATACAGCGGTACACCCGGTTGGACACTGTGAGTTGCCATTGCTGGTATCTATCGGAAGTTTGCTGTTCCATGGAAATCCTTGCCCCCATTTTGTGGATATCAAAGGAGGTATCACTATGTTAGAAGTCTCACGATCAAAGTAAGTATAAGACACAACAGCCCATTTGTATGTAACCGATTTTGTCGTTTCCAAGTCAACTTTTGGCTTATTCGGAGAGATTTTGGACCACAATTTCGTGTATTCGTTTTCTGTGACCTTATTGTTTGTTTTAATAGATAGAGTATCACCCGATTGGAAAACTCTGAGTGCATCAGCGTAGCTGTCTATCCATGTCATTAAATTTTCATTGGTAGAGGATTTTAAAGGCATTCCTTCATCAGATTCTGCAATGATTGGATTTATTCTTTTGTCACCTGCAATAATAGTCCATCCTTTGTTGTGATTGACTATATACAGGAGTGTGTCTCTATTTACCTCGAACGCTTCAATTTTTGAACGCTCATTATATTGAAGTACCTTTAAAAGATTCTTTGCGTCGTCCAAGGTTACTTTATACAGAGTTTCATCTTGATTGGACAGATTTGTTATTTTCTTATCCGAATCGCCAATAGATATATCTCTTTCCATATCATCAGTATATAGCAGATTATCCATCTCACTACAACTTGTAAAGGAGCTCTGTAATAAAATTGCAAACAAGAAAGCAAGTCCGATTGTTGATAGGTTTGTTTTCATACTAATAAAATTTTAAACTATAATGTAACAGTACTTTAAGATAAAAATATATTACGGTACAAAATCAACAGGTAGTATTAAGCTAATACCTTCACCGCCATCCGCAGCCACCAAATCTCCGTTATACAGCATTTCTCTCTCTCTGCGATAATCTTCTTCTTCATCAATAACACGTTGGGGATCATTTTGACCCGGAAAAAGTTCGTCAATTGTATAAACACGGATGTCTTTGCCATTATATTGGCAGTTATACCATCCATCCGGAATTCCGTTTTTGTCTTTGAGCGTAACCCTTAATTCTTCGACAGAATCTCCGGTAATAAACGGGATTTTATATTTAATGATATAACTGTACTCACTTTTTCGCCCCTCATTTTCTGTAATGCTAAATCTGAAGAAATAACCTGTCTTGTAATCTAATCTATATTCTATAGGGATGCCAATTTCATTCGTAAATGATAAGATCTCCATTGGGCATGTCTTTAGAAAATCTTCTTCGCTTATATTCTTTATCTGCGAATAATAATCATCTTTGTCAAAATATGAGATACTTCCATCCTTATCGAAATATAAAATATTCCCCTCTGTATTAACATATTGAATTTCTATTTCTGGTGTATATACATATACAGCTTCATTCTTGTCACATCCAGACAAGAAAGGGAGCAATCCGGCCAAAAATATTCCATTAATAAATTTGTTACTAAATTTCATAGGTTCTTTTTTTTAAAGTTATCTGGCAAGGATAGCATACTCCTTATTATATCTAAAATTATATTCTGAAGGTGTCGTACTTTGATCGTTAGGGCCTAAAAAATTAGGGCGTACTTGTGTGTTAAAGCTCCCGCTTACAAAATATCCGTCACATCTACCACCCCACCCCCAGTTACAATGCACGTAGTCGGTAATAGCACCACTACTATTATACCGTATTCTTCTTACTCCGTCAATGATCCAGGCATGCCCGTCTTCGTATGTATATATCAAACCTAAGAATCTATTCGTCCTATTGGCATGGCTTCTTGCCATAATAAGACAATTTGGGTTTTGAATGAGTGCATTGCTAACCGCAAGAACATTATAGTCTTTTAAAGATGTTGATGATGAAAGACTACACCAATTTTTTAAATATTTTACAGCATCTCCCGTATCCCCACCTGTTTTCCCGTCACTCTTATAGTCAGCATCTAAGACTACACCTAAAAAGCGCGTCAAATGAGAAACCTGGATTGCAGATTGAAGATGGTTTTGTGATGTTTCATGAAGCCTTCCATAACCACCAAGATTTTCCTCACTGTTCGTAATAATTTGACTCCAATTTATTACACTTGATCCGTATGAATTATTGTGTTGCCATTGCACAGACCCTACTGTTTGAAAATGACCTAATGCCTGTGCAGCAGCTATCATTACACATCCGGCAACGCCATTAGGAGCAAACTTATTATAAGGTGCACCTTGGCTCCATTTTGTCCTCAATCTAACAGGAAGATCTAAAACGACAGTTGTAGAAGAGCCGGATGAACCGCCGCCACCACCGCCGCCATTGTCTTCAAACATTTCCATTTCTTGCATTTGCATCTCCATTGCTTGATCCAAAAACATTAGAAATCCATCATTCTTAACTCTCGAGAGAGTATCTAAAGACAACCCCCCTTCATCGATAATAGCAAGGACAGGCGTAGTCCGCTTATCGCCGGACACAATCCCGAATCCTTGATCATCATTAAAATTAATCAGGTAGAATAGTGTCTCCACATCATCAGGTATTTCATAGTCATAATCTGAAGAAGATCTTAAGGATGGAGTGACTTTGTAGGCTTGAATATCCTTGATTGTCCTTTGGGATGTGCTTCGCACCCCGTTTGTAGAATTAGAATCAAATTGATCTAAAAAGGACATCAACGTTTCCTTAGCTTCATCTTCTGAAACTTTGAACATGTTTACGACAGTGCCGTCTTCCGGATCGACACTTATTTCATTAATAATATCATTGCTACATGCGATAAATTGAGCAATGAAAAAAACAACGAATAACTTGTATAAATTTCTCATAAGAATTTTTTTAAAGTGTTTATTACTCTATATACTAATCACATATTCTTATAGAATATACAAATATAAGCAATATATATTGCATAAATATATTTAATGCCAATTACCCTGCATGAATAACCTCTAAATTATATTTTATTTATAATAAATAACAAAAAAATGCTTTGTAAAGATTAACAATTTAGAATTATAAATACATCCTAACTATTAAGATGGGTGCTGATGGCTCTATTTCCTGAATATTTAAACAACCTTTTCATAGAAATGATATATTTTGTGTGACGTTACGGCTCCTTCGTTGGGTTTTACGTTCCAATCTTTTAGAAGATCAAAAAAAGGATTTACCCTACAATCCATTCAAACATAGAATACAGCCCTGTTCTTCTATACAGGCATTAAAATCTGCTTTTGAAAAACAGGACTGTTACTTTCGGAGCCTATCTTTAAAGGTAGAGATGATTGCACCTGATTCAGATCAATAATAAGACGATATAACTACCACGGTTGACGTTCTATGCGAAAACCCGATGGAGGTTCACCATATAAACCTCTTTGTTGATTCATTTGTCTTTGCAAATCCAATCTTTCTGCTTCTGTAAGAATTCTACCGTTATAATAAACTTTGGTGTCCAATTCAGTCCAAAGATCAGTTCGTGCTATATAAGGCGCATAAAAATTATTCAGGAAGTTTTTATCGATCTGCGAAAGATGATAATTTTTGGCTATTAGACCTCCCCCTGTTTTAGTTATTGTATTAAGTCCATTCTTACTGTATGCTTTGGAAGATGCCAATGTTATAGAGTTATAGTCAAAATTCCCCAACATCGTATAGTTTTTGTCTTGTTTAGTGAATTGAATTTTGCAACCGTCCTTCACATTGTTCAAGTTAATACTAACATAACTGTCCCTATCTTTTCTCATTTGTTCATTGAACATACCGGCAGCATTACAAAAAGCATGCATCAAAAAAGCAATAACTTCTTCATCCGTATATAGACTCGGATTATCAAAGTCACGCGGAACAAAAATCTTCTGTTCACCACCGACTAAACCAAAACTGCCACTACCCTCGTTATTACCGTTTGAATATCCAATAAAAACGTTTGGAAATTCAATATGGCCTGGTTCATAATATTTCGGGTCATTTTGTGAATTGTAGAACCTCACATTAGTTTCGGTTTCAATTTCATCTACTGCAGCATTAATAGCATCCCTCACTCGTGAGCTAAGGACTGCAGTCTTCAACCTGATCATTGTCCAATACTGCGCCGGATACGACCCCCAAATCCCGGCAGCTCTAGTCTGCGGCTTGAATGGATTATCGAAAACGCCCCAACGGGTTGGGACATCTTCAGCTATAATATCGTTCCAAGAATCCTTTCGTTGCTCTGGAAGAAAAATATCTCCAGTTTTTTCGAGATTCTCTTGCTGTTGAGGTGATAGCGTCGCGATAAAATCGAGAGCATCTTTATACTCAACTTCACCAGTTGCGGAGAGATCATCCAAAGACTGATAATCTTCATCCGAACAGGAATACAATATACCTGCGAATACTAAAAGGGTTACAACCCATGTTCTAAATAATGTTTTCATACGCTTAATAGTTTAAAAATTAAACAACTCATTGACGTTCTATATTAATTTGGTTCAATTGTTCTACTCGTAATAGTCCATCTTGATAAGCCTCAATCGAAATCCCTAAATCTTTGATATCATTTTCAGAAGCATCAAGAAAGTAAATCTTCTTGTTTTCATCGTATTGAATTAAACCATGAAGAATGATATCCTTGTTAGTTTGATATCTATAAAGTGCTTCTTTGTCAGATTCAATAGATACTCTCTCTTCCGGAGGTAAAATATCCGGATCTTCACGAGGCAATTCATCCTTACAAGAAAATACAAATCCTACCACTATGGCAATAAGGAAATACTGAATTCTATTTTTTGATTTCATAGTAAAATAATTTTTAATATACGCGATTAATAATAGCCGAAACAGTCTCAAATTTTCCTTTAACAACGAGTCTTTCTGAATCATTTTCAGGAGAAGTAAAAGAATAATATCCGTGACTAACTTTTGATTGAGAATCAATACTTTCTAAAACTAACTCGCCATTTAAAGGTATAGGAACATCAGAAGTACTAGATATTGCATATGCCATACCATCTGCATCTTCAACGAGAATTTTATCTCTATTTTCAGAAAAATAAGGTATTACATCTCCCCAGTATAAAGATTCGACATCCAGTTCCTTATAAAAATCGATTTGACACGGTTCGTTAGTTTTGAATTGGTTGTCTTTAGTATATACATAGAAGTTAATCGAATACGAGGGTTCTCCGGATATTTCAGGTGACAATCTTACCAAGAAATGAAATACATTATAATTCTCAAATAGTCTCATGGACGAAGGATATCCTTTGTAATTCCAGGCCCACCAAGTTGACTCTTTATAATCCTTACCGTTGATTGTTGCAGTGCCAACTATTTTTTCGTATCCTTTAAGTTCATTCTCACATCCGCACATAAAAGTGGAAAGCATGAAAATCCAAACAATGTGTTTTATTATAAATCTATATTCACTCATAATATTATATATTAGTTACGTACGTAAATGTTACCGGTATAAACTGAATTGCCCTACTATTATAATTCAACAATATTAAAGTATATCTGTACACCTGATTATTAGTAGAATTATTTTTAATATAATCTAATTCATCTTGAGGAAGTATATTTTTAATTAGTGGGCCTCCACTACGAGCATCTATAACATTAGAAACACTAATGGGTCTTAGAACCATTGTGGTTGTAGCCATCCACTCTCTTTCCTTGTATTTTTCGGGGATATTTGCTCTATAAGAAATGTATAATCTGGCTGAATTATATAAATACTTCGTTTTATTCTCTTTGTATAATACACCTTGTGCATCGATATATAAATTTTGATTCTCAGCAACATATACATCTTGTGAATTTATTTCAATATGTTGCAGTGCCGATTTATTTCCAAGAGCATCAATTACTTCCAAATACACAATAACTTTTTCATTTTGTCCTCTTAACTCTATTTTCAAGTTAGGCGCATCAGTCTCAAGCCAACGAATTTCCCGGTTAGGGTATTTCACTCCCCAATTATATTTTAAAACTCCATTAAGACTTGATAAATGATCTTTAAATTGAGTATCAATACATTCGGTATTTATCTCATAACCACCAGGCTCATGTGAAGCACTAAGTATAAAACGTGGCATTCCAACCATTATCATTTGACTATATGATTGCCCCCCATGTTGGGCTTTAAGAGTGATTATACCAGTACCTTTAACTGTAAGGATACCGCTTGAGTTAATCGTCGCAATGGAAGTATTGCTGCTACTCCAGGTTACACTTCCTGTCGTATTCGATAAGCTATATTTTGCTCCATTACTACCAACTTTAGGTCCCACAATTGAAGTAGATAGCCTTTGAGTGATCCAGTCCATAGCATCATCCGTAAAAATCGAATGTGAACGAATGTCCGAGTGTGTAAAGTAATTCTCTCCAAAAGGGGAGGATGTTCCTTGAGGCGGTGAAAGGAAATTTGCAGGAATGATATTTATACCATCTCCATAAGCTAAAGCACTTGAATTAGGCACAAACGGAATGCGCGGAGTAATTTTTACATCATAACCAAAATCAAAAATAAGAGGAATACCCATTTTATCTTTCTCTGTAATAGGTAAGCCCTTATTATCTTGCATTAGTCCATAATATGAACTTGGATATGTATCATAAAAATGTGATCCTTGATAGCTCCTATCGTAAGAAAACAGATTCTTTGATATGGGGACGATCCACAAAAATGTTTTTTTGTATTGCATCCTGATTCGAGTTACCAAGTCACCGCTCGCTCGTGCAGGATATACATTAAAGGTTACATCAAGTCCGGTTCTTCCTGGCAATACAGTGAGAAGTCCGGCTACAATGTCATTTAGTCCAATGCCAATTGCGAGTCCTAAAATACTTCGCAAGAATGTATTTCCTCCTACGCCTCCAGAAAAATTAGTTTGTAGATAATATGGAGGAACATTAACCGGTCCATAATTCCCATTCGAAATTGCAAGCATCTTAAAACTTGTTCCCAAATCTCCTTTCGGAAAACCCAGCGTTTTCAGCTCATTTTGCCAATGAGCATGTTCCTGATTGTTGTAGTTACCGGCAGGGTCTACAAAGTGTACTAACATTTGTTGAGCAGCAGTTGAATAGGCCATTGATTTACCGAGATTGATATATTCTTTTGCAGGGGTAAATTCGGAGAGAAGCGCATCCAATACATTATGTCCATCTAAAAAATCAAGGATCCCATGAAAAGCGTAAAGTACTCCTAAAGGAACATGCGCCCCGAGATGCGGCGAATCATAACTTACGTAAGTCGAAACTTGATGTCTAACACCTTGGTTTTCCATTGTTTTAAGTGCATATCTTGCTACTAATCCACCCATACTATGGCCAATTATAACATTTGGCTCATTCCCGGATTTACGACTATTAACCCATTCTATTACACTTTTTAGTGTATAAGAATTGGCTTGGATGTATTCTTGTGACTTAACCCAGTCTACATAAACAATATCATAACCATAATTCTTATTTAAATCATAAATATTTGGATCAGTCGCAGTCCTATTAAAGTTCCAACTTCCTTGCGGAGTTCCAGCATCAATCCGTGGATCGAATCCTTCTACTATGATTAAGGGCTTCTTAAGAGAGTAGTTCCCCGGAGCATAGCTGACTGTTATTTCAGCAGAAGTGGATATTCCACGGTAGTTTTGACCTTGGATGGTTGTAGTAAGATTAGCAACTAAACTATTTGTCGTGGCACGTGTTTGAATTTCTGAATCTAAGTTTTCTACTTGTATAATAGTATGAGCAGATAAAATTTGACCATCTTGTAATGTTGCTCTTATGGCAATTTTATTGGCTCCAGATTTCAAACTTGCTTTTACTTTTTCATTTGGATTGATATTTTTATAGCCTGTACCAAAATCAATTTCCATATTTTTTATGTTGCAATTTGTAAGAAATAATGCGGAGGGAAGAGTAAAAGTCACATTCGATTGTTGAGTTGAAGTTTCCAGACAAGATCCTGCAAATACATATTCTAACTGATATGGACTTTCTGCCTTATTAGTATTGTATACTTGTCCATTCTCATATCGAATAATTCCGTCGGTCAAAGCGGTTGCTTTAATTCTGGCATATTCATAAAGCATAATTCCCAGAGTCAATTCCCCCGAATTATTTTTCTTAATGTTTTTGATAGAGTTTTCAAAACCCTCTAAGGGGTCTACTTTTACTGCAGAAGAGCTAATAGTTTTAAGTAAGTTCCCAAAGCGTACTACTGTTCCGATATTATCATCGTCCAGTGGGACTTTACCGGTAAAAAGATCAAGATCTTCATATTCAACCGCATAATCTCTTAGCAGACCCTTTGGGACAGAATTTCTGTCTAAATGCTCAAACATGAAGTCAAGAGATTTGCGCATGTCATTGCTTTGTGGGAATTCTTGTCCATATAGGGAGAATGCCATACAAAGACTGATCAAGATAGTCAATAAAACTACCAATTGATGTTTCTGGTTAAGTGTTTTACTGTAATTCATTGCGGTAATTTTTAAATTTCTAATCAAGTATTCTTATAGCACATATAAATATATACAATATATATTGTATAGATGCATTTAATATCAATTTTGTTGCTTAAATAGTATCCAAATTGCACTTTATTTGTAATTATTAACAAAAACAACTTTGCAAAGCTTAACAATTTAGAATTATAAATATATACTAACTATAAAGATGGATGCTGATGACTCTATTGCCTGAATATTTAAACATCCTTTTCATGGAAACGAGATATCTTATGTGACGTTACGGCTTTATATTTGGGTTTTACGTTCTAACCATTTTGAAGATCAAAAAGGATTTACCCTACAATCTCTAACGTATTCAAACATTTTTCAGAGGGATAGTTTTATTATAATTTACAATAATGGACATATTATATGTTTTTTGTCTTGTAAAATTCATACATTTGCAATTTATAAAATACAATCACCGTTGCATTATGAAAAATCAAACTACCTATTATTCTTTAAAAGACTTTGAATTGTCGTTGAATCTATCTGCCACAGAGCGTGCAGAAGAATTTCAGAAGTATATTAACCAGTTGGCGCAATTTGGATATGAGAGTTATTGGATCAAATCATATTCAGGAATAGGAGCCAAGATGAAGTTAAGCCAGGATCGGGAAGTCATTTCTTTCGTATCCAATGACTATCTTGGAATGTCCCAACGTACTGAAACTATTCAGGCAGGTATATCAGCACTTACTATGTATGGAACCGGGGCTTGTGCAGCACAAGTTATTGGAGGTTACATTGATATTCACGAACAGTTAGAGAGGGAAATATCCGATTTTACCGGCCAGGAAGATGCCATACTGTTTTCTTCCGGTTTTGGTGCAAATGCAGGTGTTTTAAATGCGCTTCTGGGAAAGAATGACATAGCTATTATAGACCCGTTTATTCATACAAGTGCACTGTCAGGTTTAAAAGGGACTAATGTGAAACGTATAGGGCATAATAATTTAGAACATCTGGAGACAGTATTAAAAGATGTACAGGATAAATATTTGACAAAACTGGTAATTATTGACGGTGTTTATTCTCAGGATGGAGATTTATCCAGATTGCCGGAAATTATCAATCTTTGTCAGAGGTATGGTGCAATGCTAATGATGGATGATGCACATGGCATAGGTGTTATGGGCGTAAATGGCCGTGGAACTGCAGAACATTTTGATTGTTTGGGTAAAGTGGATATTATTTCCGGAACATTCAGCAAAGCCTTTGGTTGTGTGGGAGGATTTGTTGCATCATCGAAGAAGTTGATACAATACCTCAAGTATTATGCCGATAGTAATGTATTCTCGGCAGCAATAACACCACAGGTTACAGCTTCCATATTGAAGTCTTTGGAACTTATAAGAAATATGCCTGAAATCCGGCATAAATTATGGGATAATGTGAACTACCTTAGAAAGAATCTGACTTTGAATGGTTTTGATATTGGAAAATCACTTTCTCCTATTTTTCCTATTATGATAAGAGATAACAATAAAGTCTATGAAGTAGCAAATTTGTTACAGAAAAGTGGTATCT
Organism: Proteiniphilum propionicum; assembly: GCF_022267555.1. Taxonomy (NCBI): domain Bacteria; kingdom Pseudomonadati; phylum Bacteroidota; class Bacteroidia; order Bacteroidales; family Dysgonomonadaceae; genus Proteiniphilum; species Proteiniphilum propionicum. The sequence goes on along the minus strand of NZ_CP073586.1, from coordinate 1,680,707 downwards.
TTACAGTTGGTATTGTATATCCGGCTGTCAGGATTAAAGAAGCAAGAATTAGAGTCAGTATTCTTGCTACTCATGAAAAGCAGCATTTAGACCAACTTGTTAATGCTTTGATTGAGATAAATAAAAATATTAATTTCATATCCAATGGGGAGTCAATTAAAAATACGCAGAAAGCGACGTACTAAAAAAGATTTAGAGGACATCATTAATAATGCCGCATTAGAGCTTATTAAGGAAAATGGATTTCATAATATTACTGTAACGTCAATCATGCAAAAGGCCGAAATTGAACCTATAGTATTTTATAATCGTTACGAGGATTTGAATGCATTTATAGATGAATTTGTAAAAAAGTACGATTATTGGTTTAGTGAAGTCATAAATAAGATTGAGTTTATAGATAATCCCCAAAAGCAGTATATATCTATACTAACCACTTTACTCGAATCGCTGCAAGGCAATAAAGAAATGCAACAGTTATTACGCTGGGAAATAGATTCATATAATGATACTACTATAAGAACCGCCAGATTACGTGAATTTCATACATTGCCACTCGTGAATAAATATAAAAAAATATTTGAGAATTCGCAAGTTGAGATAGATGCTGTTTCAGCTTTGGTTATTGGAGGAATATATTATCTTGTTCTACATTCCGGCCTATCTGAATTTGCAGGAATTGATATAAATAGTAAGGAGGGTAAAGAAAAAATTCAAAGAGCGTTAGAGTATTTAGGTAATATGTTTTTCGATGATACAGAATTGACCCCAAAGCTACTAAAGATAGCTCGTAACATGAAATCAAAGGGATATCATTCACAAGAAATAGCTAAAATTATTGAGTTGCCTGTTGATTTAATTGATAAATTATGACATTAGTGGGCACTTAAATCAAAAATAGTACTTTAAAATGTTTTGTAGATCGCAGTTTTGAGAGATTTTAGTTGCGTGACGATTTGAAATGCAAAGATGATGTTTTACTTGACCCAAAAGTAAAACATCATAAATTAAGACAAATACATTTTCGCTCAACTTACAGATTTTCTACCACGCAAAGTATTTGTAATATGGTATCCAAATACGAGTAGAACAAGAAAGTTCGAAGTTTTACCTGCTGGAATCAAATGCTATGCAAACAAGGGGCCTCCTCAAATTAAACATCCAACGTCAGTAAATTAAATAAGCTCTGGTTATTCGTCAAGAGGTCAAGGTTAATACGATGCTTCTAATAGCATCTCTATACCTACATACTTGACGGATTCTCACTCATACTAGTATAAATATCTCAAAAACAACAACATGGAAAGATTATTAAATACAGATTTTTTTATTTATATTCAAGGTAGTGCGGTTAAAGAGGGAATAAAATCTGCTAGTTTAAAAGATATGTACAAAAATTTTATAGAAAGTCTTCTTCGTTTTTGCAAATCAGAAGGGGACAATACAGCTCTTTTCTTTATACTAAACTATACACGAACTGAATTTGTATTCATCCAAAACATAGAGTCAGAATACAGATCGGGGGAAAAATGAAAAGTATTGTTTTATCTCTAAAGCAATACAAATGTTAGATTCTGCAATCGAGTGGCTTAAATCGGAAATAAAATCTTCTCATGAACACGTAAAGAAGAAAAAACAAGGCGAATATCAATGGTCTGGAGACATAATTAACCTTGTTGAACTTGCGTATGCTTTAATTGAAGCCTCTAGTATAGACGATGGGGAAGTTGAAGTCAAATCATTTGTTGACTATCTGGCTGGAATATTTAATCTCTCAATTGGTAGTTGCTATGATTTTTATTATAAGATGCGTACACGTAGTGGTAGCAGAACAATATTTCTGGATAAATTAAAAAAGCAATTAGAAGCGAGAATGGACCGTGATGATGAGAAAAATTATCGAAAGTGATAAAATATTTAAATAAGTCATAGGGTGATTGAAATCACCCTATGGCACTTATGATCATGATTCTTTAGGCAATAATTTACTTAGCTCCGGATCATCCTTAAGCCGTATCAGCTCATTTTCAATAATTTGTCTGGTTTCCATTTTGATCCGGTTATAGTTCTCTTGTATCTGTTCTTTCATACAATCTACACCATTATCATCTAGGAAACTGGTAATAACCGGAATTTTCTTGTATGCCTTAGTTTCTGCCGTAACTTTAGCATTATCCACAACAATCTCAGCATGGAATATTTTCTGTTCAATACGTTCATCAAAATTATCGGCAACGGCTCCTACAAACATCCCTTGTGTTAGATTACTAATTTTCGATGGCGGTATCAGGCTATCCATTTGCGTACTTATTGAAGTCGATTTATCCTGCCGGTTGATGGTCATGGAAGAGCGTTTCTGCAATACTTTACCAAAGCGGTCAGATAAAGTTTTCGCTGTTTCTCCCACCACCTGACCGGAAAAAATATTGCCCACCGTATTCATTACTACTGCGGCCTCTTTATCACCGTAGTCCCGCTTCAATTGAGAGAAATCCTGAAAACCCAGGAGGACGGCAACCTTGTTGCTCCGGGCGGTGGCAATAAGGTTATCCAAGCCTTTAAAGTAGATTGTGGGTAACTCATCAATCACGATACTACTTTTCAACTTCCCTTTTTTATTCACTAACTTTACGATACGGCTGTTGTACAACCCAAGTGCAGCCCCGTATATGTTTTGGCGGTCAGGATTATTACCAACAACTAGTATCTTAGGCTCATCGGGATTGTTGATATCCAACGTAAATTCATCCCCACTCATCACCCAATAGAGTTGAGGGGAAATCATGCGGGACAGAGGAATTTTAGCCGATGCGATCTGCCCCTGAAGCTGCTCCATCGCTCCACCGAGCCAAGCATCCATAAAGGGAGACAAGTAATTTTCCAACTCAGGATAACTTGTCAGTATCGGGAAAATATCTTCATACCGTTTGTTCAAAAATTCGATAGCATGCGGAAAAGTACAGTATTTACCATCTTTATATATACGCAAAAACCAGATAATAGCGGCAAAAAGAATTATTGGAGACTCTACAAAGAAATCACCCTGTTTTTGCACCCAAGTTTTGTTGAGATTAAGCATTATGGTATAGGCAGACTCATAAGCATCCGAGATATCATTCATAAAAGAGGGGTTGATAGGATTACACCGGTGTGATCGGGAAGGATCATCAAAATTTATCACATAAAATTTAGGCACTTTTTTGTATCCCTTCCGATTATTCAACAGATGATTATAAGCAATAGTAGAAAGATCAGGAAACTTAAAATCGTACACATACATCGAAAACCCCTTTTCGATCTGCTGTTTTATATAGGAATTAACTATTGCATATGACTTACCGGAACCGGGAGTACCGAGTACAATACTTGCTCGAAAAGGATTAACTACATTTATCCATCCTTTCCATATCTTTCTTTTGTACCAGAATTTTGTCGGCAAATTAACCGAATATTCATTTTCCAATAGACGAGTCTCCTGCATAAACGATTCGTTCTCCAGATTGAAAACGTCATCCATCAGTGTGTTTTTCAATAGGCGCGACATCCATGTTCCGGCCACCAGCAAGCATAAATAACCACAGGCAAGCGTAAAAATATAATAGATGCTATCTAAAGACGGATCTAGGAGCCACCAGTTCATAAAAAACAGGAGAAAACCGCCCCCCAACCAGATATAGATCTTATTCCAGGTAATTTTTTCTTCTTTTACTCCTTTCGTCCCCAAACACGAAAGGATCAGGAAAATAACCGAAAAAACCTTTGTGGACAATAGGTTCTTGAATAATCCGGTTGTCCTGTTGAAATTCAGTAGTATTTTATCCACTACGTCAATGTTGATTTTCCATTCGATGATTGATTCATAGCAGAACCAATAGATATGAATAACTACAAACAGAATACTAATGCCCCGCATAAAATCCATGACTTTAGCCAAACCTCTCAAATCATCCTCATTTTGCATAATACTATCTTTTAATTGGTAAAATGCAAAGATGAGTATGAAGGGTACTGTTATACTGTTATTTGTCTATTCGTGGTAACATTTGGCGTTAATTTGATAGCATTTTGTCTACAAATTCATGCACTAAAGGAAAAAAGATTTGTGAATGCGTTGAAGTTATCTATCAATATGACTTTAACTGAAAAAGGTTGACAGATATAGGAAGGTTTAACTAATTAAGTTTACAACTACAATATACTATAACTAACCGGGTTTACATTATCCCTAAATCAGTTTACAAAATCAAGAGACTATCCCTGTTTAAGTTTACACGGTAACAAAACCGGGGTGTCGTTTTGTTTTCCCGAGGGGGCAGGATCCTGCCCCCTCGGGAAAACAAAGTTAGTCACAATTTCTCTTTTGCGCTATCTATCCCATGGATTTTTCCAACATTTTTTCTGTTCACCCTGTTGCAGATGCACGGCACTGGGCGTTTGATACCCGATGCTCATGTGGGGGCGTTCGTTGTTGTAAAACCCGATGATACGTTCCACGACCTTGGCACATTCCTTTCTTGTGGCTATTTCCATCCGGTAGAGCCACTCCGTCTTTAATATTCCGTTGGCCCGTTCGGCTATCGCATTTTCCAGCGGATCCCCGCTCTGTGTCATACTGATTTGTACTTTCCTGCCACGCAACAGTTCCACATAACCCCGGCTGCAATACTGGGAGCCCCTGTCGGAATGATGGATGAGCCCGGGAGCAACACCGTCAATGGAGGAAAACGCCATCCGCAGGGCAGCTATGGGATAAATGGCCTCAAGGGTCGGGCCAAGTGCCCAGCCGACTATCTTGCGCGAGTAGAGATCCGTTATAAGGGAAAGGTAACACACGCCTTCCCCTGTCTCGACATAGGTGATGTCACTCACCCATACCCGGTTGGCCTCCGTCACGCTTAGGCCCGTTATCAGGTTGGGGTACCGCCTGTATCCATGTTCCGAGTCGGTGGTACGGTAATGCCTCCTGCGTTTCATACGCACCATCAGGCCATTCTCGCGGAGCAGTTCGATGAAGGCGTCACGACCAGGGAAACAGCCGGTTTCGACGAACAGGCCGCGGATAACCAGGTAGAGTTTCACACTGCCCAGACCGGGATTATCCCGGCGGTAACTGCGGGCCTTTTCCACTATCAACGGGGCAAGGGCATCACGGGTGAAATCATCCCCGTCTTCCCGTTTGTAGTAGGCTTGCCTGCTATAACCAAACAGACCGCACAGCGTGCCCAGAGATGCCTCCGGGCACTGCTGGCGAAGCAGGCTTACTGTTTGGTGCCAGATTTTTTTCTGATGGGAATATTGAATGTCTTCTCGGCCTCGTCCACCATGGTCTCGAAGGCTTTCGAGCGGAGTTTCTCCAGTTCCAGCGCCTGCCGCAGACGTTGTATCTCCTTGTCCCTGGACAGGGCCTTCTCCTGTCCTTCCTTGTCCGGATCCTTGTTTGTCATCTGATTATCTCCCACATGAGGTGGACACAAAGGTAAACAATCTTCCCGGTTCAAAAACTTGTCCATCCAGTTGAAAAGGACCTGACGGCTGCTTAACTTGTATTTTTCAAGAATGGCATTGGCCGCAACCCCACTTTCAAGGTACTCCCGCACAACCATCAAACGGTCTTCATCCGTAAACACGAACGAATCCAGCTTCTCTTCAACTTCTTCGTACCATCCGGTATCCCGATTGAAGACTCTTCGCTTTACTGTTTTTTGTCTCATTTTACACTAAAGGTTTTATCCTATAGTGTCAACTTTTTTCAGTATAAGACAATATTTTATTGCTCAATTACTTAAAAATGCTATTTTTGTAGAAAAAATTACATAAAGTACGGTTTTATGAAATCGATCATTCTAGATTATGCCACTGAACGGAAAGGAGATAGTAAGGCAATATATCAATATGACTTTTTTGAATCCTTAAATGTCATTACTATCAATAACAGGAAAATGGCCTTTATTGAATCATCCCATAAAGATATCTATCTACTTACCAAAACAAAAGTCAAGAGCGAAAGCGATGATGAGGGTAATAACCTGTTAGAATTACAGACAAAAACAAGGGTTAAAAGTGAAAGTGATGATGAATCGAACCTCCTTTTAGAATTGCAGACAAAAACATTTACACAGCAAGAAAGAGATGACGAAGGTTTTAGTTATTACTAACAAAAACGACTTAACTTCGGACTTCATAGTGAAACGGTTGAAAGAAAGAAATATTTCTTTTTATAGGTTCAATACCGAAGAATTTTCCAAAAGCTGCTTTTTTACTTTTGATTTTACAAGAAATGTTTTTATTCTTTTTGATACTATTCTATGTAAACAGTTTAATCTTAAAGAATTTAGTGCCGTTTACTTTAGAAGACCTGAACTTCCAAACATAAATAATAACGGATTAAGCAGTGGTGAAATTCAATTTCTTAGGAATGAGTTTTATTATACTTTAGAAGGATTATACAAAATACTGAACGATTTATATTGGGTAAGCCCGGTTTATGCAATCAGAGAGGCAGAGAATAAGATTTATCAATTAGAGCTCGCAAAATCAATAGGTTTTAGTATCCCGGATAGCATTATAACTAATATATATGCTGATTCATTGGATTTTTATAATAGAAACAAGTCAAATTGTATTGTAAAGCCAATAAAGTCAGGGCTTATAGAAGATACAAATATCCCAAAAGTTGTTTTTACCAATTTATTAAAAGAAAAACCCAAAATAAAACAAATAGAATTATCTCCTAATTTTTTTCAAGCTCATATAAAAAAAACATATGATGTGAGAGTTACTATGGTAGGGGACAAACCATTTGCAGTATTAATTGATTCCCAAAATAATAGTGAAACACTCGTTGATTGGCGTAAAGGAGAGTTCTCTTTGAAGCATACTAAAATAAAATTACCTGATGAAATATTGAAACAATGCATTACCTTGCTCAAAACTCTGAATCTTCGATTTGGTGCAATTGATTTCATTTTAGATACAAATGAAGATTTTATCTTTCTTGAAATAAACCCTAATGGACAATGGGCTTGGATAGAAAAACAAACAGGATATGATATATCAAATGAAATTGTAAATTTACTTGAATATGAATATTTTTAGTAGAATACGAGAATTCGTTTGGCCATTATTAGAAAAAGGTCCAATTACGCCACCAACGCATTTAGATGTAAATGAAATAGAAGTTGATAGCCCTCATTTGCAAAAGACGCTTGAATATGTCATAGATTGCTACAATGCTGAATCTGACAGGAGAAAAGGTATCGAAAGTAAAGCTTCACTGTTTATTGGAACAATTAGTGTTGTAACATCGGTTGTACTTGGGGTAACGTCAATTCTTGTCAAGGAAAATGAGTTTGGCATAATGGTTTGTGCTTTGATTCTCCTTCTATTTGTCCTTACCCTTTATATGGCTAGAACCATATGGTTCTCCATCCAAGCGGTAGAAAGGAAGAATTATCATTCTATATCCGTCAATGATTTTCTTTTTAAAGATTCAAATGATGAGTATTACAAAAAATTAATAGCAGAATTTGCAAACAAAATAAATAAGAATGTATCAACTATTAATAGTAAAGTTGATAGTATGACAATGGCTCAAGAATATTTTAAGAGAGCAATTGTGACCGTTGTTCTATATGCCTTTATAATCCTATTGCTTTTTATATCAAAATCAGGAGTTGACTTTTCTTTTTATTTAGAGAGATTTGTTGACTTGGTAAATAATATACATATTAATGGTTGGAATACTTTAATTCTATATGTTCTTTCGGGCGCTTCTATAATATTGAGTTTGGTTGCTATTAAGAGGCAAAAGAAAAAATAAAAGGGTATAATCGAGTGAAAAATTCTTATAATTTGAGAATCTCCAAATTATCCAATCTGAGTTTATATTTCAAAATTAGTTTTTGAAGAAATTATTTATTGAAACAAATTCATTTAAGAAAAGGAAACCGCCCAATTTATATTTGACGGCCATACCTTCTTTTCTTTTTCCTCTTTTTCTTCAGGTGACGGCTACCGGTATCTATATTGTTGGAGTTGTCAAATACAGGAGTATCCAAAACCGAATCAATTATACTTCCGATACCTTCCAAATTAATCGGACTGTTTATCGATGGCATATCCGCCGATTGAATAGTTTGAGGATGGGTATTATCGACATTATGCTCTTTGTCGCTAAACTTTTCATTCAGAACATTGGCGGAGAAATCCTTGCCGATCCGTGATCCATTCAGGACACAACGCCCACTATGATTGATAAAGGTAACGCCATATATACGCCCTTCCTCATTGCGCCGTAACACCAAGTCGATATTTGATACCTTCAGTTTTTCCCTGAACGCTTTTTCATCCAGTGTCTTCCCTAAAGCGGCAGTTACCATCTGACGGGTTTGTTCCCGCAGCTTGTCCTCCTTTATACGCAAGCTAGATCCCTGCATCTGCTTTTCCAAACCCTCATATTCGACAGACTTCCCGAAAACAGATGATTTCAGGGGCTTTCCGACTTTATTCCCTTCTTTATTCAAGGCTGAATAAAGCAAACCCCGGTAAGGCTTCCCCTTCACCTCACCCCGCAATTCTTCCAAGCCTATGTTATATAATGAGAGCAGCGCCTTATACTCACCCATTGTTTGAAAATGATACATGGAAACCAATGGTTTTATGACCGATGCTATCTGGTTCTTTACATTTCCTTTGGAAGTATCCACCGGAGAGAGCATCCAGAGTTCTCCCTGTTTCTGCCCCTCAGTGGGTAACAGGTTATACTTGCGTTCCAACTCTATCGTAATGGCCTTACTCCGCTCATGCTCTTTCGAGTCTTTTACCTTACTGCCGTCACTTTTCACCCGCAGCGAAACGATGTGTATATGTTCCCGGTCGATATCTTCATGTTTGAAAATGAGGTAAGGCTGATTGCCATAGCCCAGTTTTTCCATATATTCGCGTCCGATCTCTGTAAGCTGGTCGTCCGTCAGTTTGTCATCAGGATGTGGATTGAGCGATACATGAAAAACCGGATTTTTGGTGCGGAAATGTGATGGAATCCACCTGTTGAAATCAGCCATCACACTACCGATCCTGAACGCTCCGTCAGCGGGCTCACACAGAAGATTGGCTCCTAGAACCTTTGCTTTTTCGTTATCAACCTTCTCATGGTTATACGCCAGCGCTCCAAAAAGCGATTTTCCAGCACTTATTTTTGCAACCATTGTTTCTGAAAATTCTCGGATAACTGAACAATTTGCTTACTTATTCCCACCAAATCAATAGTTACTTTTTCCAGTTTATAGAGAAAAGCAAGGGCTTTTTTCTCCGAAAAATGACTGTTCAACGACTTTACAATCTGGTTATAATTCACGCCGATTGCCCTGAACTGTGCATGAAAGGCAGAGAGCTTAGTTACATATTCCAGCATCGTCCTGTCTGTTTTTACCACCCGGAACTCTTCATTGAATATCCGCGCGGCGATAAATTGCGCCTTCGATTTCAGTCCCGATTCTTCAAAAAGAGTCAGAAAGCGGGCATGTTCTGTCGGAGTCAGGTTTACCGAATACCTGTACTCTGCTTTTTCTTCGGACGGTATCCGTCCCCTTTTACCCCGCTTGGGGGCCGTTTGCTTTCCTGTTGTCATATAAATGGATTTTTAGTAGTTACCGCAATCAATTCCGGGGCATCCTGCCACCATTACATTCACTAAAAGCACCGACTTCGGAGAGTGCTTTCCCCCCTTTAGGGGGCAAGCGTTTTTTGCTGCATAACGAATTTCGTGCAGCAAAAAACACAGCTTGCTATGTTCTCCACGAACATCAAAATCTGTCTCCTCCGGGACAGATTAAACGTTAGCCGGATGACCTGTAAAGGTTAGCCTTGATGTCCGGAATTATTCACCCACAAAGTTAATTCCTATTATAACATACTGTATATAAGCAGACAGAGCCAAGAAAGGCCAAACCGGAGCCACCCGCTGCCATGAACGGGAAAGCGCATAAGGAAGGCTCTTTTTTGATGTTTATTTGCAGAAAAGAATGATTTGCCTCTCTACTGAAAAGCATCTGCATGGGAGCAAATAAGTACAGAGGTACAGTATCAATGAAATAAAGAAAAGCTTCTTTGCGGAAATGATGATTTTCAGCAACACGAAAGTTCATCCATATTCCAATAATGAAGGGAAGAAATGATGAAAGGATTCGGTGCGGATGTAGCGGATAATGGAAATACGGAAGCCTTGCTGTACTGACGTACTGATTTACTGAAGCACTGACGTCATGAAGCGGGGAAGCCTTTCCAGAGAGAAATGCAGAAGTACCCCCGTAAAGGAGCAAATCAACCGGGATGTAACGATATGCTGATTTGAAACAGTAATGAACCAATGATAAACGGAAGTGATGAAATCTCTGATTATTAATTTTTAAAAAAGGTGAAATATGAAAGTAAAATGTGTGGCATTCTCCACCCAGAAAGGAGGGGCAGGGAAAACGACGTTAACGGTTTTGATCGCCAGTTACCTGCATTACGTGAGGGGCTTTAATGTAGCGATTGTGGATTGTGATTTTCCGCAACACAGTATCAGTGATATGCGTAAGCGGGACGTTGAAATGGTGTTGAATAACGGATACTACAAGCAACTGGCGTATAACCAGATCACCCGTACCGGAAGAAAGGGCTACCTTATATTGGAAAGTAAGCCCGAAAATGCACTGGAAGAAGCCCAAAAACTGGAAAATGAAGGGCTCGACTTTATTTTCTTCGACCTGCCGGGAACGGTTAATAGCCCCGGAGTACTGAGAACACTCTCTATGATGGATTATATCTTTTCTCCGATTGCCGCCGACAGGGTTGTACTGGAAAGCACTTTACGGTTTGTGGTGAACATAAATGAGAATCTGGTCACCACTGCCCGGAGTGACATCAAAGGTCTGTTCCTGTTCTGGAATATGGTGGACGGACGTGAAAAATCAGAACTGTATAAAATCTATGAAAAGGTGATCGATGAATTGGGGCTGACCGTACTTAAGACATTTATTCCAGATAGTAAACGCTTCCGTAGGGAATTACCCACATCGGGCAAAGCCGTTTTCCGCTCCACCCTATTTCCTGTCGATAGAAGCCTACTAAAAGGAAGTAACCTGAAAGAACTGACGGATGAAATCTTAAAAATTATTGGATAACGATGAAAGAAAAACTCAACACAGACGGCATCGACGAAGATTTTCTGCTTTCAACATTCCGGGACAGGGATATTCACTCTCCCCGAAAAAAAGAAAAAAAGACGGAACAGGCACCGGTTACGGATACCTCCGATAATTCGGATACGGATGTTTCTCCTAAAACGGTCCCGGACCTTCAGAACACGGGAGAAGTCAAATCCACTTCCCGCCGAAAGAAAGGGGGTATCAATTATGGAGAGATCTTTTTCCAGCGGAATGAGTTCAAAGCCCGACAGTGTGTCTATATCAGCCAGAAAAACCATAAGATCATCTCTACGGTAATCCGTATGTCAGGAGATAAGGACATCACTGTCGGGGGGTATATCGACCTGATCCTGGGAGAGCATCTGGAACAATACAAAAACGAGATTATCGAAGCCTACCGGAAATGGAAAGAAAAGGAAGAGAGCGACTTAAGCGGACTTATGTAATTAAGATTATTATAAATAATAAAAACGAAAACTTATGAACAACATCTTTTGTAAAAAAACAGAAAAAAGCACAACAGGAACGGAGAACTATAAGGATCTGTACCTGAAAAGAACAAATTTAAGAGCCCGGTGTGGAAAGTCAGTCAATATCCGAAAGGAATATCACCGGATCATACAGAAGATCTCGCAGATCATCAGTGGTAATACAATTTCAATCTCTGAATACCTGGATAACATTCTCCGGCAACATTTTGATGAAAACAAGGAGGTCATCAGAAAATTATATGATGAATCCTGTCCGAAAGATCTTTTCTGTCCGGATAAAAAATCAAAATAGAATGCTGACCATATTGATTATAGCCGTCCTTTCCTATGTGGTATTTGTCGCCAGTTATGTGCTCTGGATACATATGGATAAGAGGCGCGAAAGCGGAAACGACAAGTATCCGCCATCTTCTTCCGGACGACCATCGCCCAACAACGATATTATCGGTAAAAGTAAATTCATATTGCCGGTAAAAAAGATTCCGGAGACAAGCCCTGCCAAAGTGGAGACAAGCCCTGCCACGTCTCTGGAAAGCGAAAAAGAGGCTGAAAAATCGAATAATTTTGTTTCGTCAAAGCCCGAGGGAAACGTCCCGGAGCATGAAAAGGTTACGGAAGAAACGGATAATAACCCACCTTTACCGATTGAGGAGAAACTTGAATTTGAAGGAGAAGGAGATGAAGAGGAATCGGAAGAAGTGGAAGGGCTTCATGGGGCCTTTATTGCCAGCGGGCTCACTTTCGAGGATATGGGACATGCTGTCACCGTGGTAATCCACCGTCCGGAGGCAACCCCTGAAGAGTGTTTGCAAGCAGGGAAGACGCTCAGCCGTTTGGAAAACACCGAGTTGTTTGAAAAACTGGCTTCGAGCGAGCCGGGACGCCGGGACATCATTTCCGAATTGATGGACTTTCATTTGAAAGATTACCTGGCGGGTGTGACAGACAGGAAGAGCCGCCAACCAAAGGAGGTTCCCGACGGCTTTGACATTAATGATCTGGTTCAACAAATTAATAATTGAGATTATGAAGGAAAAAGAGTACGGATAGCTTTGCCTTAAAAAAGCACCACTAAAAATCCATTTTTACACAATTCATTAACCGGTCCAGGAGAAACGGTTTTCCTGCACCAAATTAAAAACAATTTACGATGACAAAAAAAAGAATAATCTTTTCATTAGCCATCCTGATGGCAATCTCATCCGCTTTTGCACAAGGTAACGGCCAGGCGGGTATTACCGAAGCCACCAATATGGTAACCTCCTACTTCGACCCCGGAACAAAACTCATCTACGCGATTGGGGCAGTCGTGGGCCTGATCGGCGGCATCAAGGTCTACAACAAGTTCAGCTCCGGCGATCCCGACACTTCTAAAACCGCAGCCAGTTGGTTCGGAGCCTGCATATTTCTCATCGTGGCGGCAACTATCCTTCGCTCTTTCTTCCTGTAAGATGGAGTTCAATATCAATAAAGGGATTGGAAAAAGTGTAGAATTCAAAGGCTTGAAAGCACAATACCTGTTCATCTTTGCCGCCGGGCTGCTGGCCGTATTCATTGTTTTTGTCGTCATGTATATGGCAGGTGCAGACCAATGGGTCTGCATCGGCTTCGGAGTCATCTCCGCCACCATGCTGGTAGGGTTTACATTCCGGCTCAATGAAAAATACGGGGAACACGGCCTGATGAAGATACTGGCAAAGCGCAATCATCCCCGCTACCTGATCAACAGGAAAATTCCACGCAGGCTCTTCAAAAGATCCCAGAAGAAGAAAAGAGTTGAATCGCCTAAAAAATAAGATCATATGAGAAATATGTTGAAAGCTGCAACGATTGAAAGCAAGTTTCCACTTCTTTCGGTGGAACATGATTGCATTATCAGTAAGGACGCGGACATAACCGTAGCCTACAGGGTGGATCTGCCCGAACTCTTTACCGTCACCTCTTCCGAGTACGAAGCAATCCATTCATCCTGGGCTAAAGCGGTCAAGGTATTGCCCGATTACAGCATCATCCAGAAGCAGGATTGGTTCACGAAAGAAAAATACCGCCCTGATACGGATAAAGAAGACTTGAGTTACCTTTCCCGTGCGTACGAACTTCATTTTAATGAACGTCCGTACTTAAGGCACACCTGTTTTCTGTTCCTGACCAAAACAACAAAGGAACGGATGCGGATGCAAAGCAATTTCTCAAGTCTTTGCCGGGGTACTATTATTCCAAAAGAAGTGAATAAGGATACGGCAGTCAAATTTCTTGAAGCGGTCGGGCAGTTCGAACAGATCATCAATGACAGCGGGTTTGTCACCCTTACACGCCTGAGCTCGGATGAAATAACCGGAACGGAAAAAGAAGCGGGACTGGTGGAGAAATACTTTTCCCTGTCGCTCGATGATACGACCTGCTTGCAGGATATAGAATTGGGAGATGATAGTTTGAGGATCGGGGATAAACGGGTTTGCCTGCATACCCTGTCCGATGCGGAAGACCTGCCGGGAAAGGTAGGGACTGATATGCGGTATGAAAAGTTATCCACTGACAGGAGCGATTGCAGATTGTCTTTCGCTGCCCCGGTAGGGCTACTCCTTAGCTGTGACCATATTTACAATCAATATTTATTTCTGGATGACAGTGCTGAGAACCTTCGGAAATTTGAGAAGTCCGCACGCAATATGCAGTCGCTATCCCGTTACTCCCGGGGCAATCAGATCAATAAAGAGTGGGTTGATCTCTACCTGAATGAAGCACATTCTTTTGGTTTGACTTCGATACGGGCACACTTTAATGTGATTGCCTGGAGTGATGATGAAGAGGAATTGAAACATATCAAGAATGATGTGGGTAGCCAACTGGCGCTCATGGAGTGTAAACCACGACACAATACAGTGGATGCCGCCACTTTGTACTGGGCCGCCATACCGGGCAATGCCGGGGATTTTCCTTCGGAAGAGTCGTTTTATACCTTCATAGAACCCGCCCTTTGTTTTTTTGCAGAAGAAACAAACTACCGTTCATCTCCAAGTCCGTTCGGGATTAAGGTGTGCGACAGGGTAAGCGGTAAACCGCTTCATCTGGATATATCTGACTTGCCGATGCGAAAAGGGATCATCACGAATCGGAACAAATTCGTGTTAGGACCTTCAGGATCGGGTAAATCCTTTTTCATGAACCACCTTGTCAGGCAGTATTACGAACAGGGAACACATGTCGTCCTGGTGGACACGGGTAACAGCTATCAGGGATTATGTGAAATGATCCACCGGAAAACAAAAGGCCAAGACGGAATTTATTACACTTATACCGAAGAGCATCCGATCAGTTTCAATCTTTTTTTTACAGACGATTATGTGTTCGATGTTGAAAAGAAAGATAGCATCAAAACCCTATTGCTTACTCTCTGGAAAAGTGAAGATGACAAAGTAACGAAAACAGAGTCCGGTGAGTTGGGCAGTGCGGTATCGGCATATATCGAGCGTATCCGGCAGGATCGGCATATTGTTCCTTGTTTCAACACATTCTATGAATACATGCGGGATGATTACCGCCGGGAACTGGAAGAAAGGGAGATCAAGGTGAGCCGGGAAGATTTCAATATTGATAATATGCTGACTACCCTGCGCCAGTATTACAAAGGTGGACGCTTTGACTTTCTGCTCAACTCAAAGGAAAATATCGACTTGCTTTCCAAACGCTTTATTGTCTTCGAAATTGATCAAATAAAGGAGAATAAGGAACTTTTCCCCGTTGTGACCATCATCATCATGGAGGCTTTTATCAATAAGATGCGCCGCCTGAAAGGTGTCCGTAAACAATTGATCGTGGAAGAGGCATGGAAGGCACTTTCTTCGGCAAATATGGCTGAATATCTGCGCTACATGTATAAAACAGTCCGTAAATATTTTGGTGAGGCGATTGTCGTCACCCAGGAAGTGGATGATATTATTTCCAGCCCTGTAGTCAAGGAGTCCATTATCAATAATTCGGATTGTAAGATACTGCTTGATCAGCGGAAGTACATGAACAAGTTTGATGCCATTCAAACCCTGTTAGGCTTGACCGATAAGGAAAAAGCACAGATACTTTCCATCAATATGTCCAACCATCCGGGACGCAAGTATAAAGAGGTCTGGGTTGGCTTGGGAGGTGTACAGTCTGCCGTGTATGCAACGGAAGTCAGTCTCCCCGAATACTACACCTACACCACGGAAGAAACAGAAAAACTGGAAGTGCGGAGGTTCACCGAAAAATTAGGGGGAGATATAGAACTGGCAATTAAGCAGATCGCCGCTGATAAAGGAATTACAAACGCCCTGAAGGCTAAAGACGTGCTTTATGGAAAAGAATTATAAAACCCGCAAACAACCGTTTGCACAATGTCCCCTGGTTTATTTGACAGGCCGCTGGATAAATAACTCGGGATCTCCACCAGTGCGTATATACAAGGACAGGCATTCTTATCATATCGAGTTTGAATACCGGGACGGGATAAAAGTGGATACCCGGATAACAGTCGTTCAGGATAAAATGTACTTTGACTTGTTCGGTCGTATCGAACTGGCTTATGACGAGGAAAATGAGTTATTGCTTGTCGCATCGGAAGGTGCTTATACAAGGGAAACGCCCGAATGACCCTTCTATTGAACACCTCTGATATATCCGGATTGGCAAGTGGTTCTACTGATCCGGTTTATAACGAAAAATTAATTTCAAACAATTAAAAAACTTATTCAATATGAAAACAAAGATCATCTTGTTGTGGATGGGCCTTTTGCTCTTCACAGCACATATAAAAGCCCAATGGGTGGTAACCGATCCCACGAATCTGGTTCAAGGGATTGTAAACTCGGCCAACCAGATTGTCCAGACTTCCTCGACTGCGAAAAACATGATTTCAAATTTTCAGGAGACAGTAAAGATCTACAATCAGGGAAAGGAGTATTACGATAAGCTCAAAAACGTTCACGATCTGGTGAAAGATGCCCGAAAAGTACAACAAACGGTGCTTCTTATCGGGGAAATATCCGACATCTACATCGAAAATTTTCAAAAGATGATGACTGATACGAACTACAGTGTGGATGAATTGGCAGCCATCTCCTTTGGTTACACCAAACTGCTGGAAGAGGGAGCCGACAGGCTGAAAGAGCTCAAAAATATCGTCACGTCGTCAAACGGTCTTTCCATGAGCGATAAGGAACGTATGGATACCATCGACAAGGTATATAATGAGATCAAGAACTATCGTAACCTGACGGTTTACTACACGAGGAAGAACATATCCGTTTCCTACTTGAGGGCAAGAGAGAAAAATCAAACTGACAGGGTGCTTGCTTTATATGGAAATGCAAATGAAAAGTACTGGTAGCCATGCTATTGTCGATAGAATTTGAAAGCCTGCACCAGATACTCCGCAATTTATACACGGATATGATGCCCCTGTGCGGTAATATGACCGGTGTGGCAAAAGGTCTGGCGGGATTCGGCGCACTGTTCTATGTAGCCTCCCGGGTCTGGCAGGCATTGGCCAGGGCAGAACCGGTAGATGTCTATCCGTTACTCCGCCCGTTTGTCATAGGTTTTTGTATCATGTTCTTCCCTACTGTGGTTTTAGGAACGATCAACTCCGTGATGAGCCCGATAGTAACGGGCACACACGGGATTCTGGAAACACAGACATTTGACCTGAACGCCTATCAGGAAAAAAAAGACAGGTTGGAATATGAGGCAAAAATGAGAAACCCTGAAACGGCTTATCTGGTGGATGACGCCGAGTTTGACAGGCAGATCGATGAACTTGGCTGGAGCCCTAAAGATATAGCCACAATGGGAGGTATGTATGTTTCCCGTACTGCATACAAGGCTGAACAGGCTGTCCGGGAGTTTTTCAGGAATATTGTCGAACTTATGTTTCAGGCGGCGGCTTTGGTAATAGACGTCATTCGTACATTTTTCCTGATCGTCTTGTCCATATTGGGGCCCATCGCTTTTGCCATTAGTGTCTATGATGGATTTCAGGCTACACTCACCCAGTGGATTACACGGTATATATCGGTCTATCTGTGGCTTCCTGTATCGGACCTGTTCAGTTCCATACTGGCCCGCATACAGGCTTCCATGTTAGAAAAGGATATTCAGAACTTATCTGATACGAGCTTTATCCCTGATAGTACGGATGCCGTGTATATCATATTCATGCTTATAGGAATTGTGGGATATTTCACTATTCCATCCGTTGCCAACTGGATCATCCAATCCGGAGGTATGGGCAATCTGGGTAAGAATGTAAATTCCCAGACACAGAATGCCGGAAAAATGGCAAAAGGCGGTGCAACTGCTGTTGCAGGGGGAGCCGGGGCGGTCGCCGGGAATATTGCAGGCCGCCTGATGGGGAAAGGGAAATAATCATAATGGAAATAGTTTGAGCCGCTTATTCATCCAAAGGGAGTATCGTTGTCCCTGATCCGTTACTATGGCTCGGTAACCGGTAACGATACTTTCCTTGAAATAATAGAGTATTCATTACAATATGGAATTTAAAGCATTAAAAAATATCGAGACAAGCTTCCGGCAGATACGTCTGTTTTCCATTGTGTTCCTCTGCCTGTGTGCCGCCGTTACCGGGTATTCGGTATGGAGTTCATACAGCTTTGCAGAGAAACAGCGGCAAAAAATATACGTGTTGGATGGCGGCAAATCGCTGATGCTGGCGCTTTCGCAGGACTTATCACAAAACCGTCCGGTCGAAGCGAAAGAGCATGTACGCCGTTTTCATGAGTTGTTTTTCACGTTGTCCCCGGATAAGAATGCCATAGAGGGCAATATACAGCGGGCTTTGTTTTTGGTGGATAAAAGCGCCTTCCGCTACTATAAGGATTTATCCGAGAAAGGATACTATAACCGTGTGGTGTCGGGAAACATCAACCAGATGGTGCGGGTAGACAGTATCAACTGCAATTTTGATACGTATCCCTACAAGGCGGTGACGTATGCCCGGCAGGTAATTGTCAGGGAAAGCAACATCACGGAGCGTAGCCTGGTTACTTCTTGTGAGTTGATCAATTCCGTAAGGAGTGACAATAATCCCCACGGTTTTACGATGGAAAGATTCGAGATCCTTGAGAACAGGGATATACGCCTTCAGGAACGCTAAAAAAATGGAATATGAAAAATATAATAAAAGAATTAGGGTATGGCATAGAAGATTTTCTGAAAAGAATATGCGGGAAGATCATACCGGAGAAACGGTTGGCGGTCATCCTGACCATGCTTCTGATCTTTACCGCCGGGAATATTTATTTTACGGTTTCGTCCATTCACAATTGGGGAAAAGAGAGTGAACGCAATGGACAACTGCAAATAGAACACATCAGGCGGTTGGAACTACGCAAAGACAGTATTAACAAAGAACTAAATGATTTTAATTATGAACAACAAGAACGGGAATAAAAAAGAGGCGGATGAAGCCAAAAAAGAATTGACACCTGAGCAACTGCGAAAGCGCAAACAGCTTTTGGTGTTGCCTTTGTTCTTTCTTGTTTTTACCGGGGCAATGTATCTCATCTTCGCCCCTTCGGGTAAAGACAAAGAGAAACAGAAAGCCGGGCTGGGATATAATACGGAACTACCTATGCCGAAAGAGGAAGCTATTATCTCCGATAAGAAAGATGCTTATGAGAAGGAAGACTTTGAGCGGAAACAACAGGAAAAGAGGCGCACCCTGCAAGACCTTGCCTTTGCTTTTGAAGATGAAAGAGAACAGCCCGCATCCCAAGGACAGTTCCACAATCGGAATCAGGATGAAACGCCGTCTTCCAGAATTCAATCTTCCGTATATGCTTATCAGGATGTGAACCGTCAGTTGGGGAGTTTTTACGAGCCGATTTCTGAAAAAGACGAGGAAGCCGAACAACGGCAACTGGAACTCGAATGGCGTTTACAGGAATTGGAGCGTAAGGAAGAGGAACGCAAGGAAACCCGGAAGATTGCGGAAGACCAGTTGGCACTGATGGAGAAATCCTATCAGATGGCGGCAAAATACATGCCTCCAACCGGACAGGGGCAAGTGACAGAAGCAATACAACGGACAGAAGAGCGTGAATCGGCTCCGGTGTCTTCAGGCAATAGCAAGAGTACAATTATTGTGAGCCAGGTACAGGAACAGGTTGTATCCTCCCTGCCTGTACAAATGAGTGACTCGGCTTTTGTATCTGAATACAGTAAGCCCCGTAATATGGGCTTTATATCGTCGGTTACAGCGAATAAGGGCAGTGAGCAAAGAAATGGGATATTTGCTTCTGTTTACAAGACGGTAACCTTATCCGACGGGCAAGACGTACAGCTCCGGTTGATGGAAGAAATACGGGCTGGAAATCATCTGGTTCCCAAAGGGACGGTCGTCAGCGGAACCATCAAAATCGGAGGGGAAAGGACTGAAGTTTTTATTCCGTCAATTCTTCTGGACGGGAACATTATTCCTGTGGAGTTGGCTGCATATGACCTGGACGGAAGAAAAGGAATATCCGTGCCGGGGTCTGCCGAAATGAATGCGGTAAAAGAGATGGCCGCCAATATGGGGCAGAATATGGGAACCAGCATTTCCATTACGGACAATGCAGGATCACAGATTGCTTCCGACCTGTCCAAAGGCGTGATACAGGGGGCATCACAGTATCTGTCGAAAAAACTCCGCACAGAGAAGGTGACCCTGAAAGCCGGGCATAAGGTCTTACTTCTCTCCGATAAATAACAACCATTAAAAATCCATTCTATAAACTTAAAAAAACAATTGTAGTTATGAAACATTTATTTTTGATACTTGCCCTTGTTGCAGGGTCTACATGTATTCAGGCACAGGAAAATCCATCTTCGGGTGATCTGTATCAGGGATTGACACGCCCCGTGGCTTTCGACCGGATGATTCCTCCTTACGGATTGGAAATCACTTTTGGCAAGACGGTACATATTATTTTCCCCGATGCCATACGTTACGTTGACCTGGGATCTGCCGACCTGATAGCCGGAAAAGCGGACGGGGTAGAAAATGTACTCCGGGTAAAAGCCGCTTTGCGTGATTTTAGCACCGAGACAAATATGGCAGTCATTACCGATGACGGAAGCTATTTTACTTTTAATGTCAAGTATGCTGATGAACCTTTGAAACTCAATATAGAGATGAAAGATTTCATCCATGACGGGGAAACGGTAAACCGTCCCAACAATTCACAGGAGATCTATCTAACCGAACTGGGAAGAGAATCCCCTTTATTAGTAAGATTAATCATGAAATCAATCTATAAAAACGACAAGCGGGAAATAAAGCATATCGGTTCGAAACGTTTCGGCGTGCAATTTATCCTGAAGGGTATTTATTCTCACAACGGCTTGCTCTATTTCCATACGCAGGTTAAAAACTCGTCAAACGTCCCATTCAATGTGGATTATATCACATTTAAGATTGTGGATAAGAAAATAGCCAAACGTACAGCTATCCAGGAGGCGGTAGTTACTCCGCTCAGGGCACACAATTTCGCTATGCAGATCAGTGGAAGACGTGATCAAAGGACCGTGTTCACACTTCCCCAGTTTACGATACCTGACGACAAACAACTCATCATTGAACTCAACGAAAAAGAAGGTGGACGCCACCAGTCCTTTGTCGTTGAGAACAGCGATCTGGTCAGGGCCAGGGTGATTAACGAACTGGAAGTAAAATAAAAGTTTCAAATCTTTTAACAACAAAGGGATATGAACAGAACAGTATTCATTATATCATTCGCTGTATCGATGGGCCTGCTTTTTGTCGATCAAGTACAGGCTCAACGATGCTTGCCGGGTATGAGGGGGATAGAACTCAGGGCAGGGACTGTAGACGGATTTAAGCAGGAAAAAAATAAAGAGGCTTTTTATTTCGGGGCTGCCATTAGCAGATATGCTTCGGGAAGTAGTAAGTGGGTATTCGGTACTGAATATCTACATAAGAATTACAATTATAAGGAAACATCCATCCCCGTTTCGGTTTTTACGGCAGAAGGCGGTTACTATTACAATTTCTTATCCGATGGAAGTAAGACCGTCTTCCTTTCTTTGGGATTATCAGCTCTTGCCGGGTATGAAACGTGCAATTGGGGAGAGGACCTGCTGTATGACGGCTCTACGCTGGCCAATGAAGATTCATTCGTTTATGGCGGAGCCGGAACGCTGGAAGTAGAAACATACCTGTCGGATAAGGTCGTTTTGGTTCTTAATGCACGGGAGCGTGTATTAATGGGGAGTTCTGTCGGAAAGTTCCATACGCAAGTGGGGGCGAGTGTAAAATTTATAATCAATTAGTCATGGTTGAAAATAATGAATGGTACACTCCAAAAGAGATTATCGCTTCACTGGGAGAGTTCGACCTTGATCCTGCCAGCTCCCTGGAAGCCTTCAGACTCAATCATTCCGCAAAGAAAATTTATACTAAACAAGAAAATGGATTATCCAGAGAATGGGATGGACGAGTGTGGCTTAACCCACCCTATTCCAGCCCTTTGCTTCAAGAATTTTTGTTGAAAATGGCAACACACTCTAATGGGATTGCATTAGTGTTCTCCAAAATAGAAGCCAAATGGTTCCATGATATCGTTTTGAACAGGGCAACCGCTATTAAACTACTTTATGACCGTATTCAATTTTTAAGAGCAGACGGGATAAGAGGCATGCAGCCTCGTAATGCTTCAATGCTGGTCGCCTATGGTCCGGACAATGCGAAAATACTCTTCAAGAATCATATAAAAGGGAAATTTTTATCACTAAGCAAGTAAATTAAAATGAAAAAATTAATAAGAAACAGTCTATACATTGTGTATGTCATGGGATTATCAGCAATAGCCTGTGCCTGTAATGACAAGTTGGATATTAAACAGGATTATGCATTTGATCTGAAGACGCTTCCGGTTCAGAAAACAATAGCGGTAAATGAAACGGCCGAAATCAGGTGCCAATTAGTTACGGAAGGAGATTATTCCGGGGCGGGGTACTTTATCCGGTATTTTCAAAGTGACGGGGCCGGGATTTTAATGGATGATGAAGGAACATTATTTACCCCGAATGACCTTTATCCTCTCACAAAAAAGACGTTCCGGCTTTATTATACATCCTTGAGTGCGGATAATCAGGTGCTTGATATTTATATCGTCAATTCCTTCAATCAGATTATTCAAAAGACATTCTCGTTTACGAATAAATCAAAAGAAAGCGGGAACAGTACAGATGGTGCAATAAGTATAAAATACGAACAATCCAAGCTTTTGAAAAAAGAGTATGGAACTCGGACTTATAATCTGTTAAATAATCACTTAGGGTATCATCATTTATAAAATAACCGATATAGCACTTTGGGATGAAGATATAGAATAATAAAGATTAGTCTCTGATTATTAAAATCAGGGGCTAATTTTTTTCTTTAATTGCAAATCGAGTAGGTAGGGGGATTACTCCCCCGCCCTCTCACACCACCCGGCTTGCTCTCGCACCGGGCGGTTTCTTTTAATTGTTTAATCTCTCGTAATTTAATGTGAGGTTGTATAGACCTACTGATTCAAACCATTTATTGCTAAGAGCCTGATGTGTTTGGGGGCAACCTGACTTGCGCCAGTGTCCTTTACCCGAGAGAGCTAATATCCAGCTTTGCCAGCTATCAACTCCCCGACTTTCAAGGAAACGTTGCAAGGTGATTACCCTTTTGCACTGCTTTAACCTGTAGCACCGAAGTTTTCTGCGTATCCATGAATCGAGATTCTTTAATAAGCCTTTACATCGGGCATAACGGAAGTAGTTCAGCCAGCCTCGCATAAGGGGTTGCAATTCGGCAATTATTTGCTCAAACTTCACGCCTCTGTTACGTTTGGTTATACTGCGTACTTTGTCCTTAAAGCGTTCAATGCTTTGCTTTGCTATGGTTAGATAACCATCGATTTGGATGGTGTGACCTAAGAATTTGGTTTGAAACACTTCGCAAACCTGACTCTTGTCTCTGTTGACAAGTAGTTTTAGTTTGCTCTCGATAAAGTTACTTACCGATTCCATTACTCTCTCGCCTGCCATTTGGCTGCGTACGTAGATGTTGCAATCGTCAGCATATCGAACAAATTTGTGTCCTCGTTTCTCTAACTCTTTATCCAGTTCATCAAGAACTATGTTGGATAATAAGGGGGAGAGAGGACTGCCTTGGGGCGTCCCTTCGATGCGTTGGCTGACAATACCCCCTGTCATGATTCCGCTCTGAAGGTATTTGCGTATCAGCTTCAAAAGGGTTTTATCCCCAATTTTCTGTGATAACATATACATCAGACGGTCATGATTGACAACGTCAAAGAATGTCTTTAAGTCGATATCCACAACTATCATCCTGCCTGTCTGTACGTATTCGCAACCTTTCTTTAGTGCGTCATGTGCACTTCGCTGAGGACGGAATCCGTAACTATAGTCAGAAAAATCTCTTTCATAGATAGGGCTTAAGACTTGGGAAATGGCTTGCTGGATAACCCTGTCGGTTACCGTAGGAATGCCCAGCCTGCGTTTACCGCCGTTAGGCTTGGGAATCTCAACCTGCTTAACGCCTTGGGGAATATATGTTCCCTCACGGAGTTGTGATAGTAAGGATTCGCCATGAGTATGATACCACGTGGCAAATTCATCTACTTTCATCTGGTCTATTCCTGCTACACCTTTGTTGCGCTTTACCTGTTTGTAGGCTTGGGTGATATTGCTGTGACACAATACCGCTCCCATTAAATCAAGGGTTAAGGCTCGTTCTTGTTCGCCTGCTTCTTCTACTTGCAACGCCTTTGATGTATTAGCTCGGCTTACGGCTTCACTATCTACACAAGGGCATACAGAATCCTTGACTGCTACTGTGAACAGGTCTGACTGGTATGCTGTAACTTGCTGTCGCTTCATAGAACAAATTTTGAACTAACTGCTCCTTAAATTAAAAGATTCAGACCTTCTTTTATGAGTGTGCACTTCATAAAATACTATGTCTTCTGCTGACTTCTTATAAGACTTAGAATTACATCGCTATAAGTCCTGCACTGTTGGTGCCTCTTATAAGACCTCTCGGGATAAGATATTAAACTTTCACTGCGTTCTGCCTGATTTACTCATAAGAGTTACGGTTGAAGTTTGGGCGTTCCCAATCCATTGCTCGGTTGCCCTCCCAAATGAGCCTTATATCAGATTTCTGTGCGTCAGAACCTCAGTTTTGCTGATGGCTTCTTTCAGATTTGCAGTTGCCCGCAACACCCTTGCCAGTCGCTAATGTTTCCTATCAACTCGGCACATACAGGAACTTACATCCTGCAAGCTTAATACCATGCCCGACATACAAAACGATATGCATATATTGTATATTTGCATTTCGAAAGAATAAATACTATAGATTTAATTATTATGGGCTATTTACGTAACAATCTATCATCGGGAGAAAATATCGTATATCAAGCGAACATACACTGGTTTATCTTTGTCCGTCCTGCATTACTTCTTCTTTTTGGGTACTTGTTTTACTCGGCCCTTGAAACAGGGTTTATTCACTGGGGCGGAATCATACTACTTGTCCTTGGTACATTCTCATTGTTTGAAAGATTATTCACGAAAATAGGTTCCCTATATGTAGTACCTAAAAGTCTCAAATAAAAGTTGCATGTGTCAGATAAAGTATTTATCTTTAAGGTGTTAAATAAAAAATAACACTCACCCGACACATGCAATACAAAAATAGTAAAAAAATCTCATTTACTGCCAGTTCAGTAAAGAAAGAGTTCAGTT
This sequence comes from Proteiniphilum propionicum, assembly GCF_022267555.1. Classification (NCBI taxonomy): domain Bacteria; kingdom Pseudomonadati; phylum Bacteroidota; class Bacteroidia; order Bacteroidales; family Dysgonomonadaceae; genus Proteiniphilum; species Proteiniphilum propionicum. The sequence goes on along the minus strand of NZ_CP073586.1, from coordinate 1,655,224 downwards.
CAGAACAATTAACGTCATATTCAGGGTTAAGCGTAACCTCTGATTTTATCAACCATTGCGGCATTTATCGTCGGTTGGAACATCTTTTCCCAACCACCCGGCACAATGCAAGCCGTTTCAGTACAGCCCAAATACTCTCAAGTGTCCTGTTGGCTTCGTTGTGCGGTGTTCACCGTTTGAAGCGGATTGAAAATTTCACCTTTGACGCCTTGGTTTCCCGCTTGTTGAAGTTACCCAAGAACATTGACGAGGACACCATACGCCGCCATTTGACAGGTTTGGGTGAAAGGGGCGCCCGTTCGCTTCACGAGTTGTTATTGGATTTTACCGGCTTGCAAGTTTCCCGTTGCGGGTTAAAACGCGTGACGCTTGATTGCGACTCAAGCACATTTACCGTTTACGGCAACCAACAAGGAGCTGAAGTGGGTTACAACTCGCATAAAAAGGGCGCGAAAAGCTATCACCCCATCTTATGTTTCGTCACGGAGATGAAACTGCTTGTCAATTCGTGGCTCCGCCCGGGTTCAAGCTACACCTCAAACGGCGTTTGTGAATTTGTCAAAGAAACCTTGGCCGCTCTTCCCCAAAAAGGTGGAGAAGGTTTTTTTCAGGGCAGACAGCGGCTTTTTCAATGGTGGATTGTTTGATTTGCTGGAAGAGGGCAAACATGAATATTTGGTGAAAGTAAAGCTGAAAAACCTGAAAGATTTGCTTGCCGGGCAGACATGGCAACCGGTTGACCCACGGACGGCGACCTGCCGGTTTATACATCAATGTAGCGGTTGGAGGAATCCCCGCATGTTTTATGCCGTGCGCATCATAAAGCAAATGGTTGAAGTCGATTATTTTGGCGAAAAACAATTTGTACCCGAGTATGAGTACTTTTGCTATTGCTCGAACCTGAAAGGATTGGATGCCTTGCAGCTCCATACCCTTTATGGATCCCGATCAGAGAGTGAGAATTGGATCGAGCAAACCAAAAACTCGCTTTGTGCGGGAAAAACCATCACGCATGATTTTTGGGTAAACGATATTCTTTGGCAACTTTCGTCATTTGCCTACAGTTTATCGGTGCTCATGCGATACCGGGGCGACTTTTGGGTTTGGCGCCAAGAGCACTCTACCTTCCGAGAATGGTTTATCCGAGTGCCGGGTAAAGTGGTGAAATCCGGCAGGCAGGTCACGGTAAAAATGCCTAAGGAGTATTACCGAAAAGCGGGGTGGCGTGATTTTGAGCAGCGAATAACGACAACGATGACCGGATGACGGATTTTCACTTAATCGTCCATCGCCATCTTTCGTGTCGTAAAAGGGTTTATGACAAGGAATTGCCATGCCTTGGAAGAGTGATAATGTTAATATATATAAAAATGCCACCATAAAAAGTAAATCAACACGTTAAACGTGCAAGAAACAGTGAAGATGAAAAGAAAATAAAACGGTATCTCTCGAAAAAAAGAGAAATTCCGCTTTGAAAACTATTAATTTGAGTTGGGAATTTTAAATGAGATTTTTAAGTAGTAACTAACAAAAGGCTGATCCTTAAATCGGGAATTATAAAAAGGGATGCATTGGAACTAATGTTGAACAAGTGCGAAGGTATCAGGATCAGTCAGGGTATTTGGGGGCGAACAGCTGGTTTTGGTACGCTTATCGTGACGACAGGAGGCGCTACAAATAGTTACCGTTATGTGGCCAATCCTTTAAAATTTAGAACGGAGATAGACGGTCAAATCCCATGATTTCCTAATACCATAAAATGTACAAATGTAAATTTATATTGAAAGGCGTCAGGAAACTTATACGGGACAGTTACAAATAATAATTTTGCAGGATACGTGGAGGGTCAATTTATGAATGACATAGTTGAAGTAAATTATACCTCAAACTCAAGCCCTGGCGATAGTGGTGGGCTCGTATATTCGTCAAATGGCTTCACGAATTATACGACAGGTACCCATATTGGCAGATTACCAAATACTAACTACTCTTATTACACAAAATTCCAAAATATTCAAAATGTGTTTGGTGCTACACGCTATTAATATGAAAGGATTATTTTTTCTTTGTGTTGTTCTTTTTATTAGTTGCACATTTAAACCAAGTGGGACAGAGGGTACGGATTCTTTATCGAAAAATAGAACTGAATCTGTAAAAAATGATTCAGTAAAGGATAATATGTTGGAAACTTACATTAATTCTTTAGATATTCGTATGGAGTTAGAAGATTCTATATTCAGTATGTATCCGGATACCCTACACATGAATATAATAAATAATTCTGATTATAAACTTCTTACAGGGAGTAGGTATTCCATGAAATACTTCGAATCTGGAATTTGGAAAAGTATCTCACAATTAGAGAACACGATTTGGGCGGATGTAGAAATACCTGTGGGCCCCCAAAGCAGTAGAGGTTCTGATGCTATTCTGTTCATTAGGAATTTAAAACCGGGGAGATATCGGATAGAGAAAGAGTTTAGTATTGTGATTCCAACAATCAAAAGAAGTCCAAATAACATCCGTATTACTCTTTCAGATGAATTTATATTAAATTGAAAACAGTTTATAAATTAGAACATGGAAGGGGCTGTACCAGAAAATTTCTAGTACAGCCCTTTTTCTTATCTGGAATTTAAATCATGGGGCGACTGAAGGATCGGGAACCAAGGAATATTCTTCCGTGATTTCATCCAACAGGCTAACGGGAAGATGCAAATATACTGCAAAGTCAGGATGGTAGACTAACCCGAAGCCGAACATCACCCCGTCTTTTTCATCCTCACAATCAATCATAAAGACGCAGTAATTATGTGGATGTCCAGCATTCAAATTAAGGATTACTTCCGCATCCGATAATTCCGGCGGAGGTGCTCCTTCCGGGGTTAATTCATAATAGTCAAAATCTTTCCAACCTTTTTTGATGTAGGTGGCATATAGTTCCTGAAGTTGCCTGGTCGATAAATGGCTTATGTCGTAAAAACGTTCAAGCATGATCCTTATTTTATTGAAACAAAGTTATAAATTAAAAATTAAGATTCAATCCAATTGTTCACGAAATATATGACAATCATTATCTGTTTTGGTTATCTGTATTTACACATCCGAAAATTAATTAAAATCAATATGCACAATTGAAAATTTCGACCAAAAAAGAGGCTCAAAAGAGCCCCTCATCTGCTAAACTTAAATAGTTTTCTTCTGTAACAATGATATGATCTAAAAGCTGAATATCCATCAAACCACAGGCTTCTTTCAGTTTCTTGGTAAGAAAAACATCCTGCGGACTCGGACTCAAGGCCCCACTCGGATGGTTATGGGCCAGGCAAATCCCTGAACAATTAACTTTAAGTGCGGTTTGCAGAATAATCCGGATATCAACTACCGTACCGCTCATTCCTCCCGAACTAACCAACATGATGCCTAAAACACGGTTGGCTCTATTTAAAAACATCACATGACACTCTTCGTGATGCTGCATGCAATCCTTATGTGCTTCCCTGAATATTTTGGAAGCATCTCTTGAACAAGTAATTCTAGGGCGATCACTTGTTTTAACTTTATCAGAATAAGATACTTTAATTTCCGGAATATTGAAATAATCTACTTGCATAATAACAAAGTTTTAATTGTGAAACAATAATTTTTTGCTTTCACAACCACAGGAAATATGCTCACTTCATGCAAGGTTTTGACGAAGAATACTCTTTTTTCTTTCGGCTTGCCGATAAAAAGAAAAAAGGAAGATTGTTCGTCAAACCATAAGGCTTGACCTTGCTACTTGTGAGAAATTTCCTGTAACTTTGCTAAAAAATTAGTGGAGAAACGATACTATATTCCAATTGCTGGCATATAGATTGCAATTGTCATTCAATGGCTTTTTGTTACTTTTTCTCCGCATTTTTTATATGCTCATGGAAAAAGTAACGGGCGAAAAATCGCCCGCCTTATCTATTCCCTTTTTTGTTTTTGGTATCTAAAAATAAACCAACTATCTCTATAATCCTCTCCAACTAAATTAAAAACTCCTGAATATCCACTCTGGTCGGCAAATTTCTTGGCTTCCGATATGGATGGGAATTCACCCAATTTCCTAAACCCCACAAATAGTTTGTACATATTGCTCTATTACTGTTATGCTGTTAATCTCTGTTCAATAAGTGATATATTATTGTTTACAAGGTTAACAATCCTATCGTGGTATTTGGTATTCTTATTGCATAATCCTCTCGATTGGACGACTTGCAGTTTAGTCAATGATACTTCTATTGTTTCAACCTTTTCCCCATCGACACAAGCGGATAGAATGAGGGAATTTGATTTTGAATGATAACTGCCTACACAATGGTGCATCAGCTTGCCCTCCTTTATAATCTCTGCCACGCTTTCAAGGACATGTACGCTGATTTTTCCATCGGTGAAAACAAGTCCGAAAAACCTTTCTTTGACTTGCCTGAATTCGGCTTCTTTTTCGAGTTGTTTTTCAATTTCCTCTTGTGCATCGGCTTTCGCTTTTTTGATTACATATCGGTCGTGTTCTGCTTTCAGGTCGGCAGGACATACATATTTGGCATTATGCAGGTCTTTCCTGAAGAATCGGAGTAAGTCGATATAGTCGCACCAAAGGGTTGCATCCTTGATTTTATAATTATTCCGGATGCAGATACGGATGGATGCCCAATAGTTGTCAATATGAAGTTTCCAACCACTATCCATTATTCGCTCCAATAACTTGGCATAGCCTGTTTTTATCAATGTTTCGGCTCTGTTGTCGGTCATTAGGGTGCGGAACAGGTTTAAAGGTTTCTGTCCGTAAAACTCTTTTTTATAGCCTGTCCGTTTGAGTTCGGGGATCAGTTTTTGTCTTGGGTAAACCTCCCCGATACCAATCTTGTCATATACGTTTATGCAAAACTTGTTGCTGCTGTTCTCGCTCCGCAGTTCCAACGGGGTATGAACTATCCACGAATCGTAATAACACGTTCCCAATGTCTGGCGCAAACGGGCAAATGTGCAATACTTGCCATCAGGAGCAATCCACCGTTGCATCACTTCTGAATGGGTGTATCTCGGCAATTCTCCGACCTTAGCGGTATAGTTTACGATTATGGTACGCAATACCTGATATCTCTCACAGGAGGTTATAATGGTCATGTAGTAGCTTCCGCTAAATACCCGTTTCTTAGTGGTTTCAACCTTTAGTTTCGTATTGCATTCGGGACAGTTGCAATCTGTCAGGATAGAGACTAAATACCCTGCTCCCTGCCACGAATGACCGCATTTGGTACAGGTCATCTTACCTTTTTCGGTTCGGTGTCCGATATGTTCGATAGTGTTGTCATATCCCCACTGAATCTGTTCTTTAGTAAGTTTGGGCAGCTTCTTGCTTGCTTCCACTACCCGTTGTTGGAATTTATTCTTTGGTTTCATGTGATTACAATTTTAGAAGTCAAATAAACTGGGTTGGGGTGTTAGGAGCATTTTCCTGGCTTTCTTAACAGGCTGTGTCATCTTCCTGTATGTTTCATCATGTACTTTCTGTATGGCTTCTTTGCGTGCCTGTTCTTTTTCTTCTTCGGTCAGTTGCACCATATGGTTTACTACTACATGGGCGTTCATTGATTTTCCTATTTCGAGGTTGACTTCATCGTAATAGTGAACCGCCATACCAAAGATTTCGTCGTCCTCAAAGCCGTTACAACCTGAATTCTTAACTGTGTTCAGGATATAGGTTATACAGTCGTCTATGTTCTTGTTTTCTTTAGTGGTATATGCCCATTCAAATTGCGGATCGCTTGCTGCACGTTGTTCTAAATAGGCTTGTATGGTATTTTTGAAATGATTCGTTGATTTCATATTGTTGGTATTTGTGGGGTAGCATAACTACCCCTTGTTATACACTAATTCGTATTATTCTTTTTCCAGATTGTCATATATTGCAGTTCCTCCCGCTTAGTCTTCGAGAATACCCAACCTGCCTGTTTCTCGCCGTTGTGGGTCAGTCTCGGATTGAATTTTCCTCCCATTGCTTTAAGCAGGTCTTTGATTTCTTTGGTATCTCCGAAAAGTGCGATTGCTTTCTCCGAATAATCGACAATCTCAAAAGAGAGGTTATCTGCGTTTACATGGTATCCTTCCATCTGAATGATTTGGTTTACTTCTACTGCTCTTACTTCTGTGTCGGTGGTTGTACCCCCGAATAATGAATATAATTTTGTCATAACTGTTAATTTTAGAGGATGAATAATGCGATCAATGAAATAAGGAGGAACAGAAGCAAAATAGAGAATAACAGTTTGACAATCAGCTTAACTATACGCCATATCAGACGGGTAAGGAGATAAAAGGCAAACAAGGTCACCACCCACCCGAAAGACGCTGTAATGGAAGCTAAAGCCCACACAAGGGCACCTGCCAACACCAATTTGATGCTAGATGGAAAGTAGGAAATATTGTTTTCTTTATTTTTTTCTGTTCTTCTCATAATCATCGACTTTTTTTTATATGCCGGGACGGAGCCAGTGAGGTTTCTATTGTTTTATAGGCGGCAAAAGGTCAGATTGGCGGTATGACAAATTTTTTGGGAAAAATACGCTCGCCGCTTGCGGAAAGAGGAAGATTTTTTCCAAAACCCTTCAGGGCTTCAGAATTTACGTCATTCCGGGAATCTGAAATACCTTTGCCTATGAAAAATAGAAATCTCCATTGGGCTGTTCCTATACTAATGAGGAGATGATTATTAGAGAGAAGGATAGATAAAAATGAAGGTAAGACAATGAAAAGTATTACCGTCAATATTATCTCAATTTAGATATTCTGCAAACCGCTTTAGAAGAGATTATGAAATGATGTTATCTTTGTATAGCAATTTTTAAATAAGAAAATGAAAGAATTAGTTCCTTTATCCCAAAAGTATTTTGATCTAATAGCTCTATTTACAAGAGAACCATTTGTAAGATTATACATAAAAGAATTAGAATTTTATACCGATGGAGGTAGCTTAATAGGTTTTATCTGTTTGGATTTGATTGACAATAATTTTTCCGCAGGAATCTTATCCAGAGATAAATCAATGCAATATCGGGCTGTAAATGTAGCTGTTGATTTCCTTTCCATAGAGGATGCCAGAGAATGGATTAGTACTTCCTTTAACGAAAATGATATTATTATACATGACAACCAGAGTGAATATTTCGATTTATTTGAGGAATTGAAAAATGACGACGAACATATACATCCCCATTATAAACTTCTAAAAGAGTCTGATTTTTTTTCGAGCGCAAAAGAGACAGTCAAGGAAATTTCATATCATTATAAAGATATTGACGGAAATTTCATAGAACAATTTCAATCTTTAAATGGTTTTGATTCACGCATTTTTGAATTATATCTTTTTTGTTTTTTCAGAGAACAATTATTTTCATTTAAAAGAGAATTTGAAGTCCCTGACTTTATTATAAATAAATTTGGAGATGAAATTGCGGTTGAAGCCGTCACAATAAGCAGAAAAATTGAAAACATGAAAAATATAACAAATTATCAACCTAAAGCATTTGAAGAAATTACATCTGATTTAGAAGACAATGTTCCTTTAATGTTTGGAAGTGTTTTATTTGATAAAGCTAAAAAGAAGTATTGGGAGAAAGAAAATGTACGGGGAAAACCTTTCATAATCGCCGTCGCTGATTTCCATGATACTATGTCTATGACATGGACTTATAATTCGCTCCTTGAGTACTTGTATGGATACAGATATGATGATTATAAACATACAGAAGATGGAGAGTTGGTTATCAATCCTAAAAGGATAAATTATTTTAAGAAAAAAAATGGAACAAAAATACCTGCTGGATTTTTTTTAGATGAAAAAAATAAAAATATAAGTGCTGTACTCTTTTCTTCGACAGCAACATTATCTAAATTCAATAGAATGGGAAGGCAAGCAGGTATGGGATCTATGAGTAGTATATTAATTCGCCACATGATAATATATAACCATGAAAAAAATGCAGATAAACCAAACTTTGTAAGTTATTTTGTTGATGAAAATTCAAATGAAACATGGAGTGAAGGAGTAATTATTTATCATAACCCAAATGCAATACACCCTTTAGATCCTGATTTATTTGATGGAACAGTCGCCCAATGCTTCTTTAATGTAGACAATCATTTAGTAGAAAGTGAGATGCCTTTAATATTTCCATATGCTTCGTATACTCAAAACCTAAAAACAATAGAGAAATCGCAAAGAAATAAAACTGTTTGAAAATAATAGACTTATGTGTGTTATCAACCTTAGTAATTTAAATGGTATTCCAATAAAGTTTTTGCAAGAATTAGAAAAACAGGATTATCTTTTTTATCAGAATGAATTTCTTGAAAACCTTCTGGATGTAGACTCTATTAATGATATCATTGTAAAAATCAACGAATTTTGTGAGAGTAATACAATTATAGGATTTCATTACACAAGAGTTATTCCAGAGGAAATATCCAAGAAAGGCTTAATTTGTAGAACAGGAAAGGAGATACGCCGTACTTTTATGTCAAACTGGGGGTATCTATTCACAGACGAGGAAAAAATTAAAATAACAAATACATGGGATAGTTATTTTAGTATGCATTCTCAACAAGGTAGAGATAATATTTTGTTCTTTAATTTTACTACGTATGCATTATATGAATTAGTTTAGATTTAATCTGACAGTTAAGGGCAAAAACTTAAATTTGTAATTGCATAAACAAAGAAAGTTCAACCCTTAAAACTGTCAGAAATGAATTCAGAAACGAAGTTAATCAAAAACAAGTTAGGACTGCTTAAATTAGCAGAAGAATTAGGTAATGTCTCTCAGGCATGCAAGTATTTAGGATATAGCCGGGATACCTTCTACCGATACAGGGAACTGGTGGAAACTGGTGGTGAATTAGCTCTCAAGGAGATCAGCAGACGAAAGCCCATCATCAAGAATCGTATTGAACAGGAGATTGAAGATCGGGTAGTATCATTTGCAACAGAAAATCCTGCTTTTGGTCAGGTCCGTGTTTGCAATGAGCTGAAAAAGGAGGGTGTTTTTGTATCACCATCTGGAGTTAGAAGCATATGGTTGAGAAATGATCTTGAAACATTCCGCAAGCGTTTGAAAGCGCTGGAAGCAAAGGTTGCCCAGGAAGGAATCGTACTCACCGAAGCTCAGGTTGTGGCTTTGGAAAAGGCCAAAGAGGAAAAGGTTGCCAGGGGTGAAATTGAAACTTATCATCCCGGTTATCTTGGAGCCCAGGATACGTATTACGTGGGGAACATCAAGGGCGTGGGACGTATTTATCAGCAGACATTTATTGATACATACACGAAGGTCGCCACAGTTAAACTTTATGATCGCAAAGTAGCTCTTGTTGCTGCTGATATGCTGAATGACCGGGTACTCCCTCTTTACGACCGGTACGGGATTCCACTGATGCGAGTGCTTACTGACAGGGGAACCGAATATTGCGGGGCAAGAGAACATCACGAATACCAACTCTACCTGGCGATTGAAGATATCGATCACACGAAGACCAAGGCAAGAAGTCCCCAAACAAACGGTATCTGTGAACGTTTTCACCGGACAATGCAGGAAGAGTTTTATGCGACTGCATTCCGAAAGAAGATATACAGAACGATTGAGGAATTGCAAAATGATGTGGATATTTGGTTGATGTACTACAACAACGAGAGACCTCATTCGGGCAAATATTGTTACGGTAAGACGCCGATTCAGACCTGGAAAGATAGCCTTCATCTGACAAAAGAGAAATTATTGGATACTCTGAATCAAAATTTTGTATCTTTGACTCCGTCGGATGAAGAGGAAACAGGCGCTGCTGGAGAGCAACTTGTCAGAAATAATCCGACTGGCTGGAATGGCCAAGGGGGTGAAAATACCCCCTCTTACCACATTCCAATTCCGGTCAGCTATGTCTCAAAAAACTCAAATCCATAAATTAAAAAATGCCCACTGTCAGATCAAGTCTGAACTATTACACATTATATAATGGTGGAGCACAAAGATTATTGCAGAATTATGGAGGGGAACAAGTCTATATGCCTATAGAATCAATAGATTGCATCAGTCAAAAAATAAAAAATATAGGGATCCCATTGATTCTAAAATGCAAGTTGAATCCAAAAGATTTGAATACTTTTTGCGAAAATCCGTGGGGTAATATTGCTGTTTCAACATATCACCGACTGGTAAATCCCGAAGCTCACCAAGATGACCAGGATGGCTATCAGAGTGTAAATGTAGACCCTCAAAATATAGAGATAATAAAATTCTATGACAAGCAATACAATTATTGATTGGATAACTCAATTTTCGGGAGCATCCCACTAACTGTGTAAGTTGTAAGTTTATGGATTAAGGGTTGAAAGTCCAGACCCTTAATCCAGAAACTTACATATAAATCATCATTATGACAATACTTCAATTTAACGAAAAAATGAGTTTATTTCGAATATCATATTCGATTCTGTTTCCCATATCATTACAGAACCTCGTGAGCATGTGCTCACGAAAAATTTTTGCATCCCGAGACTGTATCCGATAGCATAATGCAATAATGACTTCAAGACTATAATAAACTGTAATTCGTTCTATACCTTGCATTTTGTATTTATGCTCTCGAACAACATCTTTTTCCTTTAGAATCCCAGCTTTAAAGATTGTCCGTATATTGTTACTTATAGTATTTTGATAGACTACAAGTAGACGTGCTATTTCAGACTTTGTCATCCAAACTGCTCCACCTGCAGGCACTATTTCGATGGAAGTCCCTGCATCAGGATTTTCTTTTATTTTTATTATGCTTCTATTCATGACATTTTTTATTATTAATTGAATGATCTTTCATTTCTTAGGCTTAGGCTTTCTCTTTACAGTATGCTTTACAGAGAGTAGCGCAAAGTTTAGTTCTACGGTTGTTTCCGTACCTGTCGTTTCAAAATCATTGGAGATAATATCTGCAATGATCTCCCCGCTTTTCTGCAACATTGATTGGCGGATACCCTTATCTTCCTGCCGCTGTAAACCTGCGATATTTCTTGAGAGTTCCCGGACTTTTGCAAAAGTCTCAATGATGGCGATAGTTGTTTCAGTAGCTTTAGGTGATTTGAGGATTGTCGCAATCATATAAAGCCCTCTCTCGGAGAACCCTTTGGGGGCTACACGGACTTTACTGAATTTTGCGGTCGAAAATTTCGACCGCAAATCTTCAAATTCACTATTTGTCAGATGAACAATGTATCCTTCAGGAAATTTATCCGGGTTATTCTTTACAGCTTCGTTGACCCGCCTTGTCTCTATGCCATACAACTCCGCAACATCTGTATCCAAGATGACCTGCTGTCCCTGGATAAAAATAATCTTGTCTTTAATTGTATCTAAATCCATAGTTTTTAATTTTAGATTGATTCTCTACTAACTTCATCTCTTAAATTGCAATAGTCAGATGGTCGGACTGTTTTAGCCTTTGGGCTAACTTATCCATATCTTCGCTTAGTTTCTTATCAATTATACGGGCATATATCTGAGTTGTTTTTATTTTGGTATGACCTAATAACTTCGATACGGTTTCAATCGACATTCCCTCTGTCAGGCAGAGGGTGGCAAAAGAATGCCGGGCGACATGACAGGTAATCTTTTTATTAATGCCGCAAAGATTGGCTATTTCCAGTAAATACTCATTCATCTTTTGATTACTAATTACGGGGAGCAACTTTCCTTCATCCTGTAAATATTCGTACTTTTTTAGTATGGCTACAGGTATATCCAGTAAGGGTACTTTATAAGGTACTCCGGTTTTATTCCTTGTATCCATAATCCATAAATTACCGTCAATACCTGTCCTGATTTGTTCTTTGGTCAAATTATACAGGTCGGAATACGATAAACCGCTGTAGCAACAAAAGAGGAAAACATCCCTGACTTTTTCCAACCGTTCCGCCCCGAATTTCCTATTATACAATATTTCCAGTTCTTCTTTGGTCAGGTATGAACGCTCTATTTTTTCAAAGCTGATTTTAAAGTTGGCAAACGGGTCGGAGAAATATTCACCAGTATTTTTTATGTAACAGAATACCGCCCTGACATGTTGCATGGTCTTCATTGCGTTATTATTCCCGGATTTATATTTATTTCGTAAGAATAAATAAAACTCCTGAAGGAAAACAGTAGAGATTTCACGGTAAGGCATATCTTTTACCTTACGGGTTTCTTCCATAAATTCACCCAGGCGTTTTTGAGCCAATTCGTATCTCAAATAAGTTGTCCTTGTAACTACTGTTCCGACTTTCGATTTGTATTGTTCATTGAACTTGCCGAAATAATACATAATCGTTTTACTCTTCTCTTCAAAACCGAACAGGGCATTTTTGATTTTTTCCGGACTGACGTATCCATTTACGTCCATTAATTTGTTATAATGCATCGTTGCTTTGCCCCGGTAGTTATCCAGTGCATGGTTAATATTTGCAGCTTTTACACTATTACCTTTTACCCTACCCGACTTATTATCCCAAACGATAGGATTAACTTCTAGTTTCGTGCTAAATTGGGAGCGTTCGCCATCTATGGTGATGCGTCCCATAATTACGACATTACCGTTTTTCTTTGGATTGCCTCTTTTGATATAAAAGAGAATTCTAAAAGTGCTTCGTCTCATACTCATTAATTTTAAAATCACAAAAATAATCTCAACTTGTCTCGAAAGGAGGACAGATTGACGGACATAATTCGACAAATCAATGACTTAAGTAAACGAATCGGTACCAGTTTAGGGTAAATTCAAATCGGTACCGATTTAGTACCGACTTGTTGTCTGTTAATGGCTTTTCTTAGTCTGTTAAATGGAATAAGTATCAAAAAAAATAGCTTCCCAATCTGTTGACTGGAAAGCTATTATCCTCATTTTTCTCTCTTGTGTCTTCGAGAGATTGAGCGGAAGACGGGACTCGAACCCGCGACCCCGACCTTGGCAAGGTCGTGCTCTACCAACTGAGCTACTTCCGCGATATTTACAACTAAATAAAGAACAACTTTCTCATTTGCAGGATCCTTGCCAAGCCCGGTTCCATTTCCTGATTCTTTGGGGCAAGGTCGTGCTCTACCGATCCTGAGCTACTTCCGCGATATTTACAACTAAATAAAGAACAACTCTCTCATTTGCAGGATCCTTGCCAAGCCCGGTTCCATTTCCTGATTCTTTGGGGCAAGGTCGTGCTCTACCGATCCTGAGCTACTTCCGCGATATTTACAACTAAATAAAGAACAACTCTCTCATTTGCAGAATCCTTGCCAAGCCCGGTTCCATTTCCTGATTCTTTGGGGCAAGGTCGTGCTCTACCGATCCTGAGCTACTTCCGCGATATTTACAACTAAATAAAGAACAACTCTCTCATTTGCAGAATCCTTGCCAAGCCCGGTTCCCATTTCCTGATTCTTTGGGGGCAAGGTCGTGCTCTACCGATCCTGAGCTACTTCCGCGATATTTACAACTAAATAAAGAACAACTTTCTCATTTGCAGGATCCTTGCCAAGCCCGGTTCCATTTCCTGATTCTTTGGGGCAAGGTCGTGCTCTACCGATCCTGAGCTACTTCCGCGATATTTACAACTAAATAAAGAACAACTTTCTCATTTGCAGAATCCTTGCCAAGCCCGGTTCCATTTCCTGATTCTTTGGGGCAAGGTCGTGCTCTACCGATCCTGAGCTACTTCCGCGATATTTACAACTAAATAAAGAACAACTTTCTCATTTGCAGAATCCTTGCCAAGCCCGGTTCCATTTCCTGATTCTTTGGGGCAAGGTCGTGCTCTACCGATCCTGAGCTACTTCCGCGATATTTACAACTAAATAAAGAACAACTTTCTCATTTGCAGAATCCTTGCCAAGCCCGGTTCCATTTCCTGATTCTTTGGGGCAAGGTCGTGCTCTACCGATCCTGAGCTACTTCCGCAAAAAAAGCCCGCTCCGGAATCATATCATTTTTGCGAGTGCAAATGTAAAGATGTTTATCCTTTTTTCAAAGTATTTTAGAGAGATTTTAAAAGAATAACCCAAAATATCTTTCAATGTTGTTACTAACCGCTCACTACTTTCAGTTCAGGAGAGCTGGAAAAGGTTAGCTTCTTGGCAATACCAATGAAAAATCCGGTCAGAAGCAGATTCAGACACATTGTAAGTACCGAGACTACCAATAAGACTCCACTTATATGATACCCTATTGCAATAAACAATACACCGGCACCTACCTCTCCACGGGTAAACATCCCTATTGATACGGCAAGTCTCTCTCCAACTGACCTGTCTCTGTAGAAAAACAGTGGAAAAAGCTTACCGATATTGGATATCATGGTCACTACAATAACATGTAAAATGAGCATATTCCACGAGAACATAGGTAATTGAGAGATAATTGCATTCGAGTTTCCAGCAGTATGCGCTAAGTTTACGCCCAAAAAGAGAGGCATGCTTAACCCAACTAGAAGCATAAATAAATAGGAGATAAAAGCTGCAATCTTCTCTCCCGTTTGGGTTGTTGCATGAGTCTTCGAACCATGGTCTGCTTTCATAATCATTCCCAGGATGAATGCAGGAAGCAGAATCTCTATATGTATAGTTCCGGAATCTCCATAAAGATATTTCGATACAAGATAAATCACCTCGATAACCGAGAAAAGAATAAATGAATAGAACAAAACGGCCTGCCAGTCATGACGGAGATTATAACTGTTCATTTTTTTCCATCCCACCCAAATTAACAAGATTGCAACAACAAGAATGACAAACATCTGCCAGCGCATACCTATCATCAGAATCTGAAGCGGTATCATCAACAGAATTGTATCCAGATCATCAAATATAGCCAGAACCTGCACTTTCTTATAAACCCAGGTATGCGAAAGCTTCGCCGCTGCAAGCATTGTAAAAAGAATACCTGCCGATGTAGGCGCTGCATACCTACTTAAAAGGAAGACCTCTTTCCATGCACTACTATCTTTCCACAAATCCATAGAAGTTGGAATTATAACAAACAGATAATAAAGTGCAACCAATATCCAGGGGAGTGCAGCTGCACCCATTGCAACCAGATAATCAGTCGCATAGCTACGCCATTGTTTTTTATTGATCTCAAACTCCCGCCCAACATTTATCATTATAAATGCTAGTGAAATATACAGTAACCCATCAGTTATTGTTTTAAATGTATGAAAGTTATTGCCAAATAGATGGGGAACAAGCTGTGACAGAATAAGACCGATAACCAGTAAAAATGAAAATATAAAGACTTTTCTCATCAAGTAAGGGTATTAGGGTATAATTGAAATTCCGCGAAAGATTATACCCGTAAAAAAATCGGCGCAAAGATAAAAAAAAAGCAGTTCTCAACGCAACACAAAGAGCGTTAAGAACTGTTATAATGATCTTTTTCTTTAAAACGTCAATTCACAATACGATAACTGTCACCGTGAAGGGGCATCACAGTATATCTCTGCAACGGCTCCTTAGCCGGTCCCGACTCAACACTTCCTAATCCATACATAAGAACAAATATGCTTCCACACGAGGGGCAACAGGCTTTTCCGTTATATCCGGTAGGGTCGTAATCCGGATCAACTCTTATTGTCTTATTGTCTTCATACGGACAGCAGAGATCATATGCATAGATTGATGCTCCGGTTGCATCTGTAACAGCCAATATACCAGAAAAACCAAACCGGTCGGAAGCAAAACGGCGATCTTTCTCTGAAAATATCTTATAAGACATTGCATTTTTCAGTGCTATATCATAACTGTTCAGATCAATTCTGAAATTTACAGGGGCAAAAGGAATCGAGTGGCGAGGAGCCTCATCTACACACGATGATAAAACCATAATAATCAGCATAATAGCGGGCGCAACTCTCTTCATCATTTTGATATTTAATACTTTCGCCTACTCTTTGAGTTATAGCCTTTCTCATTATAACGTAGCCCCGTCAAGAATATTATCTATCAACACCAATTCTTCATTTGAAAAAATGAGGTTTTGCAAGGCGTTAATGTTATCTTTTAGTTGTTCCACGTTACGCGAACCCACTATAAGGGAGGTTACTCTTTTATCCCTTAATGCCCAAGCAAGAGCCATCTCAGCCATTGTTTGCCCGCGTTGGTTTGCAATTTCTTTTAACTGTCTCACTTTATCAACAAGTGTTTGAGTGACCTGCTCCCTCTGTAGAAATCCTGTCGGGTCTGCCGCACGAGAATATTCAGGAATGCCATTCAGATATTTATTAGTGAGTAATCCCTGTGCCAGTGGTGAAAATGCTATAAAACCAGCTCCATACTCCTCTGTTATCCTAAATATTTCCTCTTCAGGCTTTCGGTTAAACATACTGTACTTGTCCTGAAAAATAAGACAAGGCACATCTCTGTCTTTCAAATAATTCAACGACTTTTGCGCCACTTCGGGAGGATACTTTGATATGCCTACATATAATGCTTTACCCTGGCGAACAATATCCACAAGTGCCTGCATGGTTTCTTCTACAGGCGTGTTAGGATCGTAACGATGCGAATAAAAAATATCAAAATATTCCAGACCTGTCCTTTTTAGGCTCTGATCAATACTCGCCATGATATACTTTCTTGACGATCCGTCACCGTAGGGACCTTCCCACATTAGATGACCTGCCTTTGAAGAGATAATCATCTCATCACGATGAGAAAGTAGATTCTCTTTCAATATTTTCCCGAAATTTGATTCAGCTGATCCCGGAGGAGGCCCGTAATTATTTGCCAGGTCGAAGTGTGTTATACCTTGTTCAAAAGCATAAACAATCATTTCGCGAGCCATTTTATAATCGTCTGTAAATCCGAAATTGTGCCATAGCCCCAACGATATTTTGGGCAGTTGCACTCCACTTGTTCCACAATAAGAATAATCCATAGTATATGTTGTTAAAAGGTGAAATTTATATTACTATATTTTAATGCATTTTTTTTTCAATTTCAGCTTCCGAAAGTACGCTTATTATTGTTTGCCCGTCTGGGGTATAAGTAGGTGTCTTAGTGGCAAAGAGCTGACTTACAATAAGCAACATCTCTTCAGATGTTAACGTCCTTCCATGTGGAATGGCAGTCAGGCAAGCTAGTGAAAGAGCAATAGACTCCTGAATATCTGATTTCACATCACTTGCGGTTTCCAGGCTTTTACCAATCATGGAACGAATGAGTAACGACGGATCGGCGTTTTCAATTTCTGAAGGAATACCCTGAATAGCAAAGCAGTTATTTCCAAGATCGCTCAATTCAAAGCCAAGTGCTTCAATATCATCTGTTATGGATGGTAATACAGATGCCTCTGATGCAGATAGCTCCAGCACATCAGGGAACAGGACCCTTTGAGAAACACCTTTCCTGTTTTTGATCTCTTCCAGATACTTATCAAAAAGTATGCGTATATGAGCCCTGTGCTGATCTATTATCATCAGTCCTGATTTAACAGATGTGAGAATATATTTTTGTTTGTACTGATAATGCTCAGGAAAGAGATCGGCATCAGACATATTATGATCTGCCCCTGCCGTCTTGAAGAGTGTTTTGTTGGTGTCTCCATCTGAATCGGCAATATACTGTTTCTCATTTTCAAAACCTCTATAAATCTGCTTCCACCCAAAAACAGGTGAAGATGCTTTCTGAGTTGCAGAATGAGGGCTTCGGAAGGGATTGTAGTCAGGGTCGAAGCTCACTTTTGGCATTGGAGAGCTGCGTGATGAGTCAAAAATGGGTATTTCCGGAGCATCATCCCTGTCGAAATCGATACTTGGAATAGCATTGAACTTTCCAAGTGACTCTTTTATCGTAACCATTAAAATTTGCCAGAGAGCCTGTTCGTTTTCGAACTTCACCTCTGTCTTTGTAGGGTGAATGTTTACATCAATTGTATCGGGATCTACCTGAAAATATATATAGTAAGCCGGCTTTTCATTTGGAGCTATCAACGGCTCAAATGCGGCCATCACAGCCCTGTGAAAATAGGGATGGCGGATATACCGGTTGTTGACGAAGAAGTTCTGGCTCGCTCTCCTTTTTTTGGCAAATTCGGGACGTCCTACATACCCGTGTATTTTTCCTAATGTTGTATCCTCATCTATCTCTATCAACTGCTGATTAACGTTCTTCCCCTCCATTTGTACAATACGTTGTCTTAATCCCGCTTTTGGAAGATGCAAAGTCTCCACATCATTTTCAATAAGGGTAAACTCTACATCGGGATTGACCAGCACGATACGTTCAACTTCGGAGAATATATTCCGACGTTCTGTTTCATTGGATTTCAGGAATTTTCGTCTTGCGGGAACATTGAAAAAAATATTTTTTACTGAAACAGATGTACCTTCTGCACAGGCAACTATTTCCTGTTTTTCAAGTTTAGAACCGGAAATAACCAGCAATGAGCCCAGCTCATCTTCTGTCCTTCGGCTCTTAGCCTCAATTTGAGAAATTGCCGCGATTGAAGGAAGTGCCTCACCTCGGAATCCCATTGTAGTGAGTGCAAAAAGATCATCAACACTCCTGATTTTAGAAGTAGCATGTCGCTCAAACGACATCCTCAAATCGGTAGCCGACATACCTCTGCCATTATCAATTACCTGTATTAGTGTGCGCCCGGCATCTTTTATGTATATTTGAATATGGGTAGCACCCGCGTCAAGTGAGTTTTCAACTAATTCCTTCACCACAGAAGCGGGGCGTTGGATTACTTCTCCTGCTGCTATTTGATTTGCTATGGAATCAGGGAGTAAATTTATTATGTCTGACATTATTAGGATGTTATATTTACCGCAAAAACCAGAAAACAAAAATTGCAAGAAGTATTAAAAGAATAACGATGAGTAATAGGTTGTTAGAGAAAATTGTTTGCCGTCCTTCTTTCTCCCTTTCTTTTCGTTTCCTCAGATAGTGAGTTTGGGATATGAATTCCGTCTTAAAATCTTTCTTATCTTTTTCCTCCTCAGGTGGCAACACGCCCATCTCTCTTTTAATTTCCTCAATACGTTTTTGCAGCCTCTCCTTACGAGCCTCTTCTTCCGGATTATACAGAATAGGTTTATAATTGAATTTTCGCGGTTTTCTGTTATTATAGAAAAAAAAAGTGGCCATAAGTAATAAATGATATTTTTTAATAATACAAAAGTAAAGAATACCTTTAAAATTGACAAATCACACACTACAGTGTTATGTCTTCTCTTTCGAAACGTTTCTGGCGGGGCTCTACAGCTTCTGAACCACGTCTCTCATTAATGCGGAATATATCGTCAGAGCCGGAGGGACGCAGATAATCAAGCCAGATAAATCCTTTCAAATGCAACTCATCAGGTTTGAGTAGCGGTAGTGGATTGGTTACTGCAGACGTAGATGACCACATTTTCAGTTTCTTGATTTTATTGCCTTCAATATCCATTGACAGATAGGCGCTTTCTGTTTTATTCAGCCCTATAATAGTACTATCCTCTTTTACCAGATAGTACAACGATTCGGCATTGCCCTCCACCAGCACATAATACACATTGCCATCTCTGAAAAATGCTGTCATATCTCTTCCGCTCAACTGATTGAACTGATTTTCCTCTCCTCTGTCCTGAATTGCAAGGGCATAATCTTTTACAATAGCTTTTTCTATAGTTGAGTCATTCAGATAAACATTTATCTGATTACCCAGTATCTGGTTATTCTCACTCCATATTACGGGGTCTCCATTCATATACACCATTGAGTCGCGTGAAGAGTAGAGCATAGAGTCGCACACACCCTGAAGATCTGACCTGTAAAAGCGTACGTTGTAAAAAGTTTTGATATCCCGGTATGTTGAGTCTGTACTCATGATGAGTGTGTCTCCGTGAACAAACAAGCTCTCTTTCTGCGAATAGTCGATTGCAAATGCTGAATCAGAAGCTAATCCATACTCGGTTTTTTCATTGTAAAAACCATAATTCCCCTGTAGGATTGTTTTTCTCACCTTGTCCTCAAGAAACATATGGCCAAACACCTCACCCTCTCCTGTTTGACGGTTATACAGGATAGTGTCTCCAATCAGGATTTTTGTTCCGTCGTTACTGTAAATTTCAGAACGATCAAGCAGGCGTGAATCCTCAGTCACGGTATTATACCACCCGTTGCTGGTAATTACATAACCACTGTCCGATACAATCCTGGAGGGGCCCAGGATATCTGCATATTTTGATTCCGTGTTATATTTCAGCGTATCGGAATATATGGTGTATTTTTCGTTTATCAACTTAACGCTGTCACTGAACAAAGCCTCTTTTGTATCTGGGTTATACTGACCCCAATAGGACGTCAGCTCATTCTTATCATCAACCAGCATACCTCCATCGAAATAGTAGCCTAAGTTTGCTACACGGTCGTAGTCGAGGCTGTCGGTAAAGAGTGTTGCAGTCCTGTCTTCCATCCGAATGTTATCCCGAAGCCTGGCCAGTCGTGTATTGCCGTTATAATGCAGATAATCGCCATATACAAAGATGGTATCACCCTGCTCCATCCTAACGTTGCCGAATGCCTCAAAAGAGTTGGTCTGCTGGAAAAGATAAGCACTATCACAATACATGAATGCGCCATCATGAAAGAAAATCACATTGCCAATAAGAATCTCGGCACTGAATCCATCCCTCTTATTCCACAAATCGGCTTGTTTCATTTCAACAATCTGGGTTTTAGAGTCATTAATGGGTTTTCCGGATGATGGCTGTTGGGCTTTGACCGATTCCATGACAAGGAAAAACACACCCATGAGAAGCGCGCTTCCCAGTAAAAATTGTGAAACAGATCTATTCATATACCTGAAAAAAGGGGTTACTTTAACCAGCCTTTATATTTGTACTCACATCCCTGCCAGTCAGGGTCTATACGAACGTATGTCTTTTCAATCTTAGCCTGCAGCCAATCATCCACAAGCCGCTGCTGCTTGGCATTCTCAGCCATCTGTTTAATGACCTGATAATCGTTGTTGATATTGGCACGATGACCTTCGTTTCGATCGGTAATCTTTACAATAGCTGCCACCTGCCTGCCTTTGTCATTTATCATGATAAACGGCCCTGACACCTCCCCCTCTTTCATTTCGCCAGCAATCTTGGCAATATCCTGGTTCAGCTCATTCAGAGCAAACCTCGGTGTACCGTAATTAGAGCTCCTGGGTACATTGTTCACCATTATACCTTTATTGTTCCTGGTATCTTTGTCTGCAGAAAGATATGTTGCTGCATCTTCAAAGGTGATTTTTTTACTCATAATCCCTCCCCTGATGGAGTCTAACCTGACCAATGCCGTATCAAGCGACTCCTGTGGCACTTTGGGCTTAAGCAATATATGCCGGAAATTGCCCATATCACCTCTGCGTTCAATAAGCTGTATAATGTGAAAACCATATTCTGTTTCCACAATGTTAGACACTTTCTTGGGATCACTTAATGCAAAAGCAACGTTAGAAAATTCGGGAACGAATCCAGAGCGGTTCATAAAGCCAAGCTCGCCTCCTTTAATGGCCGAAGGATCCTCGGAATGCAACAGAGCCAGTGTGGAAAACTCTTTTTCTCCACGGTTAATCTGGTCGGTATATTCGCGTAACCTGCCCTTCACATTATCTATCTCCGACAATGGTATTTCAGGTTCCACAGTTATTATCTGCACCTCCACGGCGGTTGGAATAAATGGGAGGCTGTCCTGCGGTAAACTGTTGTAAAATTTACGAATTTCGGATGGTGCCAGCTGAATATTGCCAAAATGCTTTTGTTGCACCCCTTGTATCAACTGTTGCTCTCTGATCTGTTCGCGAAGATCTTCCCGTATAGAGGCAATACTTTTCCCAAAATACTCCTCCAGCCGTTCAACAGATCCGATAGAAGAAATATAATTATTGATAGTGTATTCAAGTTCGCGATTCACATTCGACTGCTGCACTTCAATACTGTCTAGCTTAGCCTGATCGAGAAAAAGTTTATGTATGGCCAGTTGTTCGGGAATAAAGCAGTAGGGATCACCCTCGATACGTTGATTTTGCATAAGTATATCCTTACGGTACTCCTCTACCTCCGATTTCAGGATAGCCTCGTCGCCAACAACCCATACAATTTCATCTATAACATTGTTTTGTGAGATGAGTTGTTGCACAACTACAAAAGCAACTAAAACAAAAAGCATTTTTATTGAATAATTCATTCTCTTTTCATTGGTTTATAAATACGAAGTGTAAAATTACTTATATTACATGTATAAGCCTACCAATCATATATTAAAAGTTATGAAAATAGGGGAAGATGTTTTTTATTCCGTATAAATAACAGTACAAATGTTGTTTGGGTTCGGAAATGGCTTAAAAATATATATCTGCTTCCCTTTTTTTTGCTGATATTTAGATAAAGAGTTAAAAAAACACACAAAGCCCCGGTGTACAGGGGCCCTGTGCATAATTTATATATCACAGAAGGGCTTTTTCCTTACCCTTCAATTGCAGCTTGTGCTGCAGCCAAACGTGCAATTGGTACGCGGAAAGGAGAACATGAAACATAGTTCAGTCCCACAGTATGACAGAATTTCACCGATGAAGGTTCGCCGCCATGCTCACCACATATACCACATTTAAGCGTCGGGCGCACCTCACGTCCTTTCTGGACTGCCATGCGAACAAGTTGTCCAACACCGTTCTGGTCGAGAACAGCAAAAGGATCCTGTTTTAGGATGCCCTTGTCTATATACATCGGCAGAAACTTGGCAACGTCGTCGCGGCTATAACCGAATGTCATCTGTGTAAGGTCATTTGTCCCAAAAGAGAAAAAATCAGCCTCCTGAGCGATCTTGTGGGCGGTAAGCGCTGCACGCGGAATTTCAATCATTGTCCCGATCTTATAGTCCACAGAGTCGTTATTTTCAGCGAACACCTGTTGAATGGTTTTTTCGATGATATCTTTCTGGGCTTTGAACTCAAAGACGATACCTGTTAATGGCACCATGATCTCAGGAAAGGCTTCTACGCCCTCCTTTTTCAGTTCAATAGCAGCCTCCATGATGGCTCGTGTCTGCATCTCTGTGATCTCGGGGTATAGGTTCCCCAGGCGACAGCCACGCAATCCAAGCATGGGGTTTGACTCCATAAGCCCTTCCACACGCTCATGTATATCTTTATATGATATACCCATAACTTTGGCCATCTCCATTTGTCCTTTTTCATCGTGAGGAACAAATTCATGCAACGGCGGATCAAGAAGGCGAATGGTAACGGCAAGTCCGTCCATCGCTTTAAATATTCCAATAAAATCCTTTTTCTGCAATGGGAGCAGTTTTTCAAGTGCTTTACGCCGCCCCTCCTCATTCTTGGCTAGAATCATCTCTCGCATAGGAACAATCTTGTCTTCTTCGAAGAACATATGCTCTGTGCGGCACAACCCAATCCCCTTAGCCCCAAAATTACGCGCAACGATAGCATCGTGAGGTGTATCAGCATTGGTCCTTACATCCATACGTGCATATTTATCTGCTAACAGCATCAACTCTCTGAAATTATCATCAAGTTCGGCATCCTGAGTCTGAATTTTGCCTTCATACACATTTCCGGTAGATCCGTCAAGGGAGATCCAGTCACCCTCTTTCAGTTCCTTGCCGTTAATAGTCATTATACGCGCTTTATAATCGATAAACAGGTTATTGGCTGCTGATACGCAGCACTTACCCATACCTCTTGCTACTACTGCGGCGTGTGAGGTCATTCCTCCACGAGTAGTAAGTATACCCTGCGAGGATGCCATTCCGCGCAAATCTTCAGGAGAGGTCTCTATACGGCAGAGAATTACCTTCTTGCCCTCTTTGCTCCACTCTTCTGCTTCATCGGCATGGAACACTATTTGCCCCGCGGCAGCACCTGGTGATGCCGGAAGTCCGCTGGTAACCGGTTTTACACTTGCCAATGCTTTTTTGTGGAAGACAGGGTGCAGCAGTTCATCCAACTTCTCCGGATCACAGCGTCTAAGTGTAGTTTTTTCATCTATATATCCCTGTTTCAACATATCCATAGCAATCTTTACCATTGCTGCTCCGGTACGTTTTCCGCTACGGGTCTGAAGAATCCAAAGCTTCCCATCCTGAATGGTAAATTCCAGGTCCTGCATATCTTTAAAATAGTCTTCCAGTTTTTGCTGAACATCTATAAGCTCTTTTGCACATTCTGGAAGAGCCTCCTCCAGTGAAGGGTATTGCGCTGCACGTTCCTCCTCAGATATACCTTGCAGTTTAGCCCAGCGACGAGATCCTTCAATTGTTATCTGCTGAGGCGTACGAACCCCCGATACTACATCTTCCCCCTGTGCATCTATCAGATACTCTCCGTTGAAAATATCTTCGCCCGTTGCCGCATCACGGGTAAATGCAACACCCGTACCCGAAGTCTTTCCCATGTTACCATAAACCATTGCCTGAACGTTGACGGCAGTACCCCACTCTTCGGGGAAATTGTTCATTTTGCGATAGAGGATCGCCCTTTCGTTCATCCAGCTGTCGAAAACTGCACAGACAGCTCCCCATAACTGATCCCATGGATCGACGGGAAAATCGTGCCCGGTTTTCTCCTTTACTGCCACCTTAAATCTCTTAACCAGCTCTTTCAGGTCTTCAGTTGTAAGATCTGTATCCAGCTCCACACCTTTTGATAACTTCATTTCATCCATGATCTCTTCAAAAGGGTCAATATCTTCCTTACTTTGCGGTTTCATCCCCAATACCACATCACCATACATTTGTACAAAGCGGCGGTATGAGTCCCATGCGAAACGGTCATTACCCGATTTCACGGCTATCCCTTCAACGGCATCATCGTTTAAGCCAAGGTTTAACACGGTATCCATCATACCCGGCATAGAGACACGTGCTCCGGAACGTACAGAAACCAGGCATGGATTATTCTTATCGCCAAACTTAGTTCCTGTCAGCTCTTCTATACGTGAAACTGCGCTCTCAACCTCATCTTTTAATACGCCGATCACATACTCCTTTCCCAATTCGTTGTACTCAGTACAAACTTCAGTGGTAATAGTAAATCCGGGAGGAACCGGAACACCAATCAAATTCATTTCAGCAAGGTTTGCTCCTTTTCCTCCGAGCAGGTTTTTCATATCTGCTCTCCCTTCGGCTGCGCCGTTTCCAAAGGTGTAAACTCTCTTTCTTTCCATCTGATGTAAAGTTATATTAAATTAAATATTAAAACTTATAGTTTTTTTGTGAATTGCACCCGGCAAATATAGTGATTTGTCAAAAAGCAGATCATTATTTTATGGTTTTTCGATTTTTTTGTCACTATCCATTTTAATCAATTCTCTGTTCACATGTACCGGAATATCAACCGTGGAATCGGCAACAGCTAGTTTTTTTTGCATGTTCCCCAGGGAAATATTGTATAGCTGGATGTTACGGTTAATACTGGTTGAATCTTGTAGATGAACAAAACCTGCTATTTGTGAAAGTGTATCCCCATCAATATATTTATTTACGGGGAAATTATACATTATGTTCTCTTTGATCTGCTGAGATAGATAAATTGTTGTATCCCGGTAGTCCATAATTATAAGCGATGCAAAAGGGGAAGTGAACACAGGAGGGATGCCTGTAACACTAAATGTGAACGAGAAATGATCTTCGGTAATTTTGGAGAAAATTTCAACAGAATCAAGTTTGAACCTGAAGCCTCTACCCATGTCTGTTTTTGAGAACTGGTAGAAAGAGGGAATAAAAGATGGAGAAAGATAGGCGGGGTCTGTATTTTGAAGTGCATATTGACGGGCCACTTCAGCATCAACCTTTTGACGATCCCTCTGTATGCGTGCTTTCACCGAGTCGTTCATCTTCAGATAGATATCAATCCTGTCAGAATACCACGACAACGATGTATCCCATTGATCCTGAGTTGTTTTATGAGCCTTGAATACTCTCCGGATGTAAGCCTCCTTCTTCTCAGGGGTGTCAAAATTCTGATAATCGTTTTCCATGGTTGCTTCAGCAACATACACATCGTACATCAGTCGTTCCATCTGCTTCCGGTTCAAGACTTCTCCCGGCCGGTTCTGGCAGGATGAGATTATTCCAGCCACTACCGTGAATAAAAAAAGATATTGGACGAACCTACATTTCACCTGTACTTCCTTTTTCCTGTTGCTTTTTATCGATTTTTTCACGTTCATTTTTCGACAGTAATGCGTATGACAGCGTTCTTCTGTAGAAAAGTAGAATCAGAATAACACCTACCGTGATGGCCGAATCAGCAATATTGAAAATAAACCTGAAAAAGAGAAAATCTTCTCCCCCGACAATTGGGACCCAACCGGGGAAAGTGCCACTAAACAGGGGGAAATATAGCATATCAACCACCTTACCGTGAAGTAGTGACGAATAGCCTTCTCCCCATGGTACAAACGAAGCCACATGTCCGGGATAACTCGATTCGAAAATAACCCCATAGAACAGACTGTCTATGATATTACCCGACGCACCGGCCAGAACTAGCGCAATACATGCAATAAAACCGGTTTTGTAATTCTCTTTTATAAGTCTCGAAAGAAATACAATTATAAATATAACTGCAATAATCCTGAAAAGTGAAAGGAATAGTTTTCCACCGGCTTCGATACCGAAAGCCATCCCATTGTTCTCTACGAAATAGATTTTAAACCATTCGGTAATGTCAATGGTATCATTAAGCCCCATATGTGTCTTTACCCATATTTTGGAAAGCTGGTCTGCGAGAAGGACTAAAACAACAACCAATAGTGCTGTCCATGCCTTTTTTGTACTACTTTTCATAAAGTAAATTTACGGGCATTTAATAAATTAATGGAAAATAGCCCAATCTCTTCTGAAACTGCCGACACCAATAATATCTTCATTATCGAGCTGTTATTTCTTCTTCTTTGATTTGGCCTCTATGCTCAACGTGGCATGAGGTACTGCGCGAAGACGCTCTTTTGGGATCAACTTACCGGTCTCACGGCAGATTCCGTATGTGCCATTTTCTATACGCACCAGAGCTGCCTGCAAATTCTGGATGAATTTCATCTGACGTTGAGCCAGCCTGCCTGCTTCCTCTTTCGAGAGCGTTGAAGCCCCCTCCTCCAACACCTTATAAGTTGGTGATGTATCTACCGTATCGTTACCGTCGGTATTAGTTACAGCCGCACGATAATTTTCATATTCCTGTCGTGCTACCTGTAATTTCTCGTTAATGATTGCACGGAATTCTTCCAATTCCTCTTCCGAATATTTTGTCTTCTCGCTCATAATAATTGATGTTTATGGCTGTGTCTCTTATTGGAATCAGAGTTTAACTACAACAACCGCCGTTATATTTTGTTCACTTGTAAATTCTTGCACAAATATACATATAAAACAGATAATTCTCAACAGTTTTTATGTATGCTTATGGTCAAAGAGTATTCATCAATCTCTATTTCATCCTCCAGATGATTATCAACGATAAAAATATCATCGGCCAGTACCTGATTTTTAATGTATCCGTCATAGTCTTTTATGGCTTCATCAAATACCGGATTGGCTGAAACTTTAATTATGATCCTATCGGTAATTTCAAAATTCTTCGCTTTACGTAGGTTTTGTATTCTATTCACCAGCTCCCGCGCGAGGCCCTCATTGCGGAGGTCTTCAGTGAGCGTAATATCCAACGCAACAGTTAGTCGCCCCTCGTTGGCTACCAGCCATCCGGGAATATCTTCGGAAATAATTTCAACATCATCCTGACAAACAACAACATTTTGCCCGTCAACATTTATCATTAATGAACCGTTTTTTTCCAGTTCACGAATATCACTGTTATTAAGTTCCTGAATTTTTACCGCCAGCTGTTTCATTATTTTTCCGTATCGCGGTCCAAGTTTTTTAAAGTCGGGCTTTACACGTTTTACCAGCATCTCATTTGCAGAATCTACAAACTTGATTTCCTTTACATTAACTTCGCTTAGGATGAGAGGTTCAACTGCCCTGATATACTTTTTCTGTTCCTCATCCTCTACAGGAATCAATATTTTAGAGAGCGGCTGACGCACTTTAATATTCACTTTCCTACGCAATGCAAGCACAATAGAAGATGCTGCCTGAGCTAAATACATCTGCTCTTCAAGTGCTTTGTCAATCAGCGAATCATCACACTGCGGGAAATCGGCAAGGTGTACCGACTCAATTTTATTGCAATCAGTAGCTGAAATCAGGTCGAGGTACAATTTATCGGCATAAAATGGTGCTATGGGTGCCATCAGCTTTGCCACAGTTATCAGACATTGGTAAAGCGTTTGATATGCAGAAAGCTTGTCATTTGTCATCTCTCCTCCCCAGAAACGTTTCCGGTTCAGGCGCACGTACCAGTTGCTGAGATTATCGTTCACAAAATCTGAAATTGCTCGGCCGGCTTTGGTTGGCTCATACGAGCAATACCCCTGATCAACCTCCTTTACCAGAGAATTCAGCAGTGAAATTATCCAACGATCTATCTCTGGACGTTTTTCTATATCTATCTGCGGATACTGGTCCCTGAAATCATCTACATTGGCATATAAAACGAAAAAGGAATAGGTATTGTACAGTGTCCCGAAGAACTTTCGCCTTGCCTCTTCCACACCCTCTATATCGAACTTCAGATTATCCCACGGAGCAGCATTGGTAATCATATACCAGCGCAACGGATCGGATCCGTACTTCTCAATGGTTTCGAAAGGATCAACGGCATTGCCAAGACGTTTTGACATCTTATTGCCGTTCTTGTCGAGTACCAGCCCATTGGAAATCACATTTTTAAATGCAACGCTCCCCATAACCATAGAAGAGATGGCATGAAGGGTATAAAACCAGCCACGTGTCTGATCCACTCCTTCAGCAATAAAATCGGCCGGATATACTTTCCGGAATTCCTCATCCGGAATATGCGGATAAAATACCTGAGCGAACGGCATCGCACCACTGTCGAACCACACATCAATTAGGTCAAGCTCCCGCTTCATTGGCCGGCCACTTTCGGAAACCAAAACTATATTGTCAACATACGGACGGTGCAGGTCAATTTTATCATACGCCAGCTCTTTATACTCTTTCAGATTCAGCCCTTTCCATGGGAGCTCATTCATTATGCCGGCATCTATCGACTTCTGCATTTCTTCGAAAAGCTCCTTTACCGAACCGATACATTTCTCCTCTTTGCCGTCTTCGGTACGCCATATAGGTAAAGGTGTTCCCCAGTAGCGGCTCCGACTCAGATTCCAGTCCTGCAGATTTTCCAACCACTTCCCGAAACGTCCGGTCCCAGTTGACTGGGGCTTCCAGTTGATGGTGTTATTAAGCTCTATCATAGTGTCGCGACATGCGGTAGTACGTATAAACCAGCTGTCAAGCGGATAGTACAAAACAGGCTTATCCGTACGCCAGCAGTGAGGATAATTATGCACCTGTTTCTCTATTCGAAACGCACGGTTCTGCTGTTTAAGCATTACCGAGAGATCAACATCAAGGGTAGCATCATCTTCAGTTAGAGAGTCATCGTACTCATTTTTCACATAACGTCCTGCATACTCCCTGTAAAGCCCTTCGTTAATATTGTTCTTTACAAACAGCTGATCAAGCTCTTCGAGCCGGAAAAACTTCCCTGTCAGGTCAACCATGGGGCGAAGGTTGCCCTCTTTATCGGTAAGCAGTAATCCCGGTATATTGTTCTCCTTGCCAACTCTTGCGTCATCAGCACCAAAGGTGGGAGCAATATGCACGATGCCCGTTCCGTCTTCTGTGGTTACAAAATCACCGGTAACCACCTTAAACGCTTCATCAGTCACTTTCACCCAAGGGATCAGTTGCTCATAGCGTATTCCCTCCAGCTTGGAACCTTCCCAAACCTTGTCAATAACCCTGAAAGGAATATTCTTGTCCCCGGGTTTGTAACTATCTAACGGAAGCCCCTCATTTTTAGGAGGGAAGTATAAGCTCAGTAAGTTTTTGGCAAGTATAACGGTAATTGGCTTGCCTGTGTACTGATTATAAGACTGTACTGCCACATATTCAATATTCTTCCCTACTGCAAGCAGCATATTCGACGGCAAGGTCCAAGGTGTTGTTGTCCATGCCAGAAAGAATGGCTCACCAAATTCCGTCCACTCAGGGAGAGGATCCTTGATAAGAAACTGCGCAGTACATGTTGTATCCTTCACATCCTTGTAACACCCGGGCTGATTAAGCTCATGTGTGCTCAGTCCGGTTCCTGCTGCTGGCGAATAGGGCTGAATGGTATACCCTTTATAAAGATAATTTTTTTTATACAACTCTTTTAGAAGATACCACAGGGTCTCTATATAGCGGTTATCGTAAGTGATGTAGGGATCGGTCATATCCACCCAGTAACCCATTTTTCGTGTAAGGTCTTCCCACTCTTTGGTATATTTCATAACCTCGGTACGACATGCCGAATTGTACTGCTCTACCGAGATCTCTTTTCCGATATCTTCCTTGGTTATTCCCAAAGACTTCTCCACGCCCAGCTCCACAGGCAATCCATGAGTATCCCACCCTGCTTTCCGGTTTACCAGATAGCCTTTCATTGTTTTGTAACGACAGAAAATATCTTTAATGCTTCGCGCAATCACATGATGGATACCAGGCATTCCGTTTGCCGACGGCGGCCCTTCATAAAACACGAACTGGGGATGTCCCTTACGTGTTTCCAGACTTTTCCTGAAAACATCTTTCTCATCCCATACTTCCAACATCTCCCTGTTTATTTCTGAAAGGTCCAAATGGCTATATTCGGGAAATTTTTTACTCATTGTCAATGAATTTATACCTGATAGAAAATTAATTTGCAAAGGTAGCAAAAAATTGAGAAATGGCAATTGATTTATTGGTATTAGTGCTTCTGCAATAACATTTAGAAGCGAATAATTTTATAACATTGCTCATAAAATTAAGCTCTTTGAACCAATCAACTTTTCTTTGTAATAAAATTTTCCTATTTTTGGATTTTATAAAATAAATCTTATGCATAAAATCAACCTGTTTCTATTACTTGCCATATCAGTAATGATCTGCTGCGGGACGAATCGGAACAACAATAAAACCGAGACAGTCAAAATCCTATCTTACAATGTTCGCAACGCCCGCGGCATGGACGAAGTAACCGATTACAACCGTGTTGCATCAGTAATCAAGCGTATTGATGCCGATTGTGCGGCAATTCAGGAGCTCGACAGCGCAACCCAAAGGAGCGGAGGTTTTATTGTCCTTGATGAGCTAGCCAAACGCACAGGGATGTTTGCCACCTATAATAAATCTATAGATTATCAGGGAGGTGGTTACGGGATAGGCATACTGACAAAAGAAAAGCCCCTGCGTAAAGAAGCAGTCCTGTTGCCCGGCAGTGAAGAACAGCGAAGCCTGCTGCTTGTTGAAATGCCCGATTATGTGATCTGCTGCACTCACTGGTCGTTGAATCAGCCCGACAGGATGGTATCGGTCGATGTAATCAATGAACTGATAAAAAATTACACGTCAAAACCGGTCTTCCTTGCAGGCGACCTGAATGCCGTCCCCGGCTCTGAAGAAATTCAGGAATTATTAAAGGCGTGGTCTGTTTTGAATGATACATTACAACCTACAATCCCTGCTAATAATCCTAAAAAATGTATCGACTATGTGATGGTGAAGAATAACCCTAAATTTGTTTTCAATGTGTTAGAGACAAAAGTGGAAAATGAGTTAATGGCCTCAGACCACCTTCCGCTATGGGTAACAGTTTCAGTAAAGGACAACAATTAAAACTTTCAAAAAATGAGAAAAGTCTTTGCATATATATGCCTTATAGCAGTATCATTAGCATCTCTGCAGGCACAAAACAAAAAGAAGATAACGCTAAACGTGGCCACTTTCAACCTGAGGATGGACACCCCCAGCGACGGCGAGAATGCATGGCCAAACAGAAAGGAGATGGTTAAAGGGTTGATCCGCTTTTACGACATGGATATTGTAGGTACACAGGAAGGTTTTAAACATCAGCTCGATGATATCGTTGAGTTGGACGAATACGCCTATGCAGGTGCAGGGCGTGACGATGGAAAGGATTCAGGTGAGCATTCTGCAATCCTATATAAGAAAAAACGGTTTGAAGTGTTGGATAAAGGCAATTTCTGGTTTTCCGAAAAACCTGAAGTACCGGGTAAAGGGTGGGATGCCACCTGCTGCAACCGCATCTGTTCATGGGCAAAATTCAGGGACCTGAAATCGGGAAAAGAGTTCCTGGTATTCAACTCACACTTCGATCACCAGGGAAGGGAAGCACGTAAAAACTCATCGTTGTTACTGATAGACAGAATCAGAAAGATAGCCGGCAGCACACCAGCTTTTGTTACAGGAGACTTTAACGCGACCCCCGAAGATGAGCCTATCCAGATTATATACGACTCGGGGAAACTGAAAGATGCGTTTCTGGTAACCGAACAGCCTCCCTATGGTACAACCGGCACCTTCAACTCTTTCAAGCCTGATGCTCCCATGAAAGGACGTATAGACTATATCTGGATTACACCCGGTATCACTGTGAAAAAATATGGTACTCTCAATGATATACAGTACGGGCGTTTTCCGTCGGATCATTTCCCGGTAATGATAGAGGCGAAACTATGACATACGTGCTCCAAATACCAATAAAATCAAACCCCGGTTCCATCTGGAAGCAGGGTTTATTTTTTTCATCTGAGAATAGTCAGGATAGTTTCTCCAAAGCCACTTTAATCCGCGCAACAGCCTTGGTTATATTTTCGTCGGAGATGGCATACGATAAGCGAATACATCCGGGAGCGCCGAAAGCATCCCCTCCAACACACGCCACGTGTGCCTCTTCAAGCAGGTACATAGCAAGATCGGAAGAAGTTTTTACGGTTCTGCCATTATAAGACTTACCAAAGTAACTGCTGCACTCGGGGAAAATATAAAATGCCCCCATAGGTTTGTTAACCTTCAATCCCGCGATTTGTTC
The DNA here is from genome assembly GCF_022267555.1 of Proteiniphilum propionicum. Lineage (NCBI taxonomy): Bacteria > Pseudomonadati > Bacteroidota > Bacteroidia > Bacteroidales > Dysgonomonadaceae > Proteiniphilum > Proteiniphilum propionicum. The sequence goes on along the minus strand of NZ_CP073586.1, from coordinate 1,622,131 downwards.
AAGCAGGGCCACAATAAGGTTTCTTCGCCTTTCAAACGCCTTTCTCATCTCATCCACACAGGTCTGGTCTCCGGTATATGCTGCTTCAGCGGCTTTCTGTGAGATTGAAGATGCTCCCGATGTGTATTGCCCCTGTAACATACTGCATGCCGAAGCAATCCATTGTGGAGCCGCTATCCACCCTATACGCCAACCGGTCATGGCATACCCTTTTGATACGCCGTTCACCACAACTACACGATCACGGATTGAATCAAATTGAGCAATCGACTCATGTTTCCCGATATAATTGATATGTTCATAGATCTCATCAGCAATTACATAGACGTTCTTGTGCTTTTCCAGTACATCAGACAATGCTTTAATTTCCTGCTTGGTATAAACACTTCCCGTAGGATTTGAAGGTGAACAAAGTATCAATGCTTTTGTTTTGGGAGTGATAGCTTCTTCCAACTGTTGTGGTGTAATCTTAAAGTCTTTATCGATCCCTGCATAAACGAATACAGATTTACCTTCTGCCAACTTCACCATTTCCGGATAACTTACCCAAAAAGGAGCTGGAATAATAACCTCCTCCTCTTTATCAACAATTGAGAGGATTACGTTACAGATCGATTGTTTAGCTCCGCAGGATACAACAATTTGGGCCGGGCTATAATCCAGTCCATTCTCATTTTTCAGTTTATCGCAAATTGCTTTCTTCAGATCAGGGAAACCGGGCACAGGAGAGTAGAATGAAAAATTATTATCGATAGCTTTTTTTGCTGCCTGTTTTATATGCTCGGGAGTGGTAAAATCGGGTTCACCAACACTCATATTTATCACATCAATGCCCTGAGCTTTCAGTTCATTGCTTTTCTGAGCCATCGCAAAAGTCTCCGACGGCGACAAGGCAGCTAGTCTGGCAGATAATAATTCCATAATAATTTTCAATGTTTTTAGTCTTTTTGTTAGATTTACAAGACAAAGATATACAAAAACAATATTAAAATCACTTTGTGCTAAATTATTGGCAAGTTTTTTTGGTTATTCTTAGATATAAAATAAAAAAAGCCGCCAAAAGGCAGCTTGATGTAGATATATAATAATGTGTAGTAAAATTCTAAAATAAAGCTTTCGTAATCCACATTTGGATTACTCAGCTTAAGACAAAATAGTCATTTTCCTCAGCCTGCATAACGCAACCTGGCTTTCAACACTCTTAATCTGTTCAATCTGTTTGTACGATATGTAGCAGATCCGTTTGAGATGTTCTTTTCCAGATACTTTATCTGAGACAAGATTTCTTCTTTTGTCAGGCTTTTGATTGTCATAATTTCTCCTTTCAATTAAAATTTAGTCATTTTCCTGTTAAAGCATTACCCAAGTGTACTTGTCTTCTGCACATTTAACTTAAAAATGTTCTTTAAAAGTTATGATTCATCGGCAACCGTTTAATTAAGAAGCCCTTTCAGTAAATAATTGATAACCTAAAATGATTTCAAATAACTCGCTTGCCATTTAAATCGTCACAAAGATACAACAAAAAATATGTTTTACAACATATTCTCAATAGATTTTTTCACAAAGATATAGAGATTGTTGATAAGTAGTCGCTTATCAACCTGGGAAAACCATTGTAAACTTACTTCCATTTTCATCTGACCTTACCACTATCTTCCCTTTGTGTCGTAACATAATTTGTCGACAAATGCTCAATCCGATGCCAGAACCGGAAGGCTTTGTGGAATAAAAAGGGATAAAAATCTTCTCTGTAGCTTCGGGTGAAATACCTTGTCCGTTATCGGAAACCGAAATGTGGATTTCGTCGCCTACCTTTACGGCTTCTATGTCGATTTTAGATTTAGATTGTGTAACGCAAGCTTCATGGGCATTTTTTAGCAAATTGAGCAACAATTGATCCGTCATACCCTTGTCGGCCTTTAGAATAAGTTGATCGGGATAAACAGAATACGTAAACTCAATGCCACCAGGTGCTATTAATTGCTGCATGGATTTCAGCATGGATTGCACGTGAATGGGCTGAACGGTGGGTTGAGGCAGCCGCGTGAGTTTGCGGTAATTTTCAACAAACGAAAGCAATCCTTTGCTGCGCCGGTGGATGGTTTCCATCGCATGCTTCATGACGTGATACTCTTCGGAACCGTCTTCGTTGGGCGTTTCGCGTTCGCTGAGCGTTTCGGAAAGAGAAATAATTGGCGTGATGCTGTTCATGATTTCGTGTGTAAGCACACTGATAAGTTTTTGCCACGCTTGCGACTCGGCTTCGTCCATCATAGCATCATGCGTGCGAGAGCGAAAAATATCGAGTGCTTCGTTCATTTCTTGCGAAAGTTGATGAAACTCGTCGTTTGAAGTATTGCTAACAAAATGCGTGGAAAAGTCGGAATGACGAATACCCTCAATCAATTGCTCCATGCGGCTAATCAGTTTTTTTCGGTCGAAATACATGGAAACCGCAACCGCCACAATTCCAACCAATATCAAAGCTGACGAGAAGTAAAACCCTCTCAGGTAAATCCATGCACCAATGAGCGATAATAGCATAATGGCTATTATTTTCAGGAAAAAGATATATTTAGTTTGAAGTTTCATGCTTACTTATATTTTTCAATTTTCCGATATAAGGCAAATCTAGTAATACCCAACAGTTCTGCTGCTTGACTCATGTTCCCGTCGGCCTGTTCAAGCGCTTTTTCGATGGTGGATTGTTCCAATTCTTCCAGATTCAGGTTTTCGGATTTCGATTTTCTGGCAGATGCCGGTTTCAATATAAAATCATCGGCGGAAAGCGTGTATCCCGATGCCAAAATCACGGCGCGCTCCATGGCGTGTTGCAATTCGCGCACGTTGCCGGGCCAATTATATGAATTTAATTTTCGTAAAGCGGATGTGGAAATGCTTCGGATGTCTTTCTTATATTTCTTGGCGAAGCGATGCAGAAAATGACCTGCAAGCAGTTCAATATCTTTTCCGCGTTCGCGAAGCGGTGGAATGTGCAACTCGATGGTGTTGATGCGGTACAGTAAATCTTGCCGAAACTCGCTACGATCCACCATCGCGTGAATATCGGCATTGGTAGCGCAAAGCAAACGTACGTTTATATGGATGGGCGAAGTGCCGCCAAGGCGCATAATTTGTTGTTTTTCAATAGCCGTTAGCAGTTTCATTTGCGTGGCGAGCGTGAGGTTCCCGATTTCGTCCAGAAACAACGTGCCACCCGATGCAATTTCAAACCGACCTTGTTTTTCTTTTTTGGCATCGGTAAATGCTCCTTTTTCGTATCCGAAGAGTTCGCTTTCGAACAACGTTTCGGGAATTGCACCTAAATCAATGTGTACAAACGGTTTGTCGGCACGTGGCGAGCAGCAATAAAGCAGGTTGGCAACCAAATCTTTTCCTGTTCCGTTTTCGCCCAAGATCAGGATGTTGGCATCGGTATTTTTCAGTTTGTCGATGGTGTCAAATAACGATTGCATCACTTCGCTTTCTCCGATGATTTCAGGAAACGAAAGGTTGCTCTCAAGAGCCGCCACTTGTTTTTTCAGTTGCGAAACTTCTGTACGTTTGCGGCGTAATTCCACAGCTGAAGCCACCGTTGCCAGTAATTTATCCTTTGCCCACGGCTTGGGAATAAAGTCGGTAGCTCCGGCTTTTATGGCTTGCACCGCTTTTTCGGTATCGGAATAAGCCGTTACGAAAATCACCACAGCATCGGGGTCTGTTTCTTTTATTTTTTCGAGCCAAAAGAATCCTTCTTGTCCGCTATCCGCATCTTTTGTGAAGTTCATATCGAGCAGAATCACATCGGGTGCGAACGTATCCATAAAATGCACGATACGTTCGGGTTGCGTTGTAACTTTCACCTTTTCCACGTGCGGCTGCAGCAGCAGATTGAGGGCGAAGAGGATGTCTTCGTTGTCGTCAACGATGAGTATTTTTCCTTGTTTGGTTGTCATGGTTGTTGAATTAAAAAACTTATCAAACATCTGTTTCATTCCACGGCACAATTTGTGCTACGGTACGGTTTTGCCTTTCGTTTCCGCCGTAAATCAATGTTTTTATGAGTTTCGTTTCTTTTGCGAGTGCAGCGTAATAATTTAATCCCTTAAACAAATCCGGCATAATGGTCTGTGTTGCTTTGATTTCTACAATTTCAGTTTGCTGCGATTTTTCGAGTACCATGTCCACCTCGTTGCCTTCCGAATCCCGCCAAAACCACGGCTCTATTTGTTTTTCATTTTTATGATGCAGACGCTTTACGTATTGCGAAATAATCATATTTTCAAACAATGTGCCCTTTATGGATTGATTTTCAATTTTCGATACGTCATTTATTTTTAGCAGATTACTTAATAACCCTGTGTCGTAGAAATAAAGCTTGGGAGATTTGACAATGCGTTTGCTGAAATTGTTGTAAAAGGGTCTCAGCAGAAAAATGATGTAACTGTTTTCTAATGCCGACAGCCACGCCTTTACTGTTGGCGACGAAATGCCACATTCTTTTGCCAAGTTGCTCATATTCAGCATCTGCCCTGCACGAGTTGCACACAATGTCAAAAACTTTTGGAAAAGGCTCATATCCTTGATGGCAATCAATTCGCTCACATCGCGCTGAATGTAGGTTTCGATGTAGTTCGGATAAAAATCCGAAGGCTTGATATTTCGGTCGTAAATAGCAGGGTAAAAACCTTTTTTCAAATATTCCGCGTATTCTGGTTGAAGTAGTTCCGCATTTGTCAATTCTTGAAAATCGAACGGAAAAAGCCGAAAAATGGCAACTCTACCCGCCAAACTTTGCGTGATGTTTTGCATCAGATGAAAGTTTTGCGAACCCGAAAAAATAAATTGTCCCATTATTCTGCTATCGTCAACAATGGATTGAATATATGAAAACAAATGCGGTACGCGCTGCACTTCATCAAAAATAACATATTTATCGTACTGGTTTAAAAAACTTTGCGGATCGGTTTCCGCAAAATTTCGCGTATCCGGATTTTCAAGGTTCACATACCTGTAATCCGAAAACATCTCTTTTAGCAACGTTGTTTTGCCTGATTGTCTTGGTCCCGTAAGTGCGATAATGGGATATTTTTCTGCAAGTTGTTTCATAGCACCTTCTATTTCCCGCTTAACCATCATAGTTTATTGTTTTTTAGATTGTTTTGGATGCAAAGATACTTAATATTTTAAAAATACAGGACTCTAACTTTAAATTTACAGGACTACAACTTTAAATTTGCAGGATTTGTTGTTTAAATTTACACAACTTTTACCCTAAACATTCATTAGACTTTAAACATTAAACTTAATTCCCACCACAAATGTAAACAATATATCTTTACGAAACTGTGCGAAATCGAACTCAATTTGTGCGATTCCACACTTTTTGCAAAAAACATTAAAATCGTAATAATCTAATTATCTTATACATACACCTTTGGTACAACTTTTGTTATTCGTTTTTTTATATGAAACAAATCATCGTCATTCTCTCCTTGTTTGCCTTCGGGCATTTGGCAGCAGCGCAAGACACACTGCGGCTCACATTGGACGAAGTGGTGGCGCTTGCCCGGAAGCAGTCGCCGCAGGCGGTGGCGGCACGCCATCAATACCGGGCGGCTTATTGGAATTGGCGGTCGTTCAAGGCCGATTACCTGCCCAGCCTGACGTTCTCGTCCAATTCGCAGCTCAACCGGTCCATCAGTCCGGTTACGCTGCCCGATGGAACCGATAGTTTTGTACACCGCAACCAATTGCTCAACGACGGCTCAATGACCATCAATCAAAATATTGCCCTGCTTGGAGGAAGCGTGTTCGTACAGAGCGGTTTGCAGCGATTGGATATTTTCCCCGAAAACCAATACTCGTTCAAATCCACGCCCGTGGTTATCGGATATTCGCAAAATCTGTTCGGCTACAACTACCTGAAATGGAACAAGCGAATTGAACCTGTGCGATATAGCACAGCACAAAAACAATACGCCGAAACGCTCGAATTAGTGGCTTCGGAGGCGGCAATGAAATTTTTTCAGTTGGCTACGGCGCAAAGCAATTTACGTTCGGCAAACTACAATTACGCCAATGCCGATACGCTGTTCAGCTATGCCAAAGGACGTTACGAAATAGGCACCATAACCGAAAACGAGATGCTGCAATTGGAAATCAATTACCTTTCGGAACAAACCAACCGCCTGAATGCCCGCATTGAAATGGACGACCGAATACAGAATTTGCGCAGTTTTCTGGGAATTACGGAGAATGTGGAAATCGTGGCCGAGGTGAGCAAAGCCGTTCCAAAATTTATCGTTCCCGTGGACGATGCGCTACAACTTGCCCGCCAAAACAGTCCCGATATGGAACTGCTTGCCTTGCAAAAACTTCAAAGCGAAAGTGCGGTGGCTTACGCCAAGGCTTCGCGCGGGTTTAAAGCCGATTTGTACATGCAGTTCGGCTTGTCGCAAACCGACCGCAGTTTTGCCAATGTCTATCGCAATCCGCTCAACCAGCAATTGGTGAGTCTGGGAATTCGCATCCCGATTTTGGATTGGGGCGTGGGACGCGGACGGGTGGAAGTGGCGAAGAGCAACCTCGAAAAAGTGAAAATAGACATCGCACAGGCACGTACCGACTTCGAAGCCAACGTGATAAAATTAGTGAAGCAGTTCAACCTGCAGGCCGATAAAGTGGGCATCGCGCAGAAAACATCGGTACGCGCCGCGCGCCGGAACGATGTAGCCTACCGGCTCTATCTGCTCGGGAAATCCACCGTTCTCGATCTGAATGCCGCCATTGCCGAAAAAGACCGTTCGCAACGCGATTACATCCGCGAACTGCAAAACTACTGGAGCCTCTATTACGGATTGCGGAGCATCACGGGATGGGATTTTGAGAAGAATAGTCCGATTTTGAATGTGTCAGTACAGAAAATAGAGTACAGATGTCAGAAGACGGAAGACAATTTTTATAGTTTAATTAAATAAAACAGGTACAGCAAAGCGTTGCTCTACTTCAAAAATTGAAATAATAATATAAGCGAAAATTGATCAGATCAAAAGAAATCGCCGCTCCAAAGCATCGACAAGAATTGTAACACGGGATAAATCTCCACATTGTTCATCCTTCGCGGATTTTTATCCAACGAAACAATAATCAGCCGGCAATCGGGAAATTCTTCCGAAAATGCCTTTAATCCCTTTGTGTGATGCGATTGCACTTCGTCGGATGATTTTATTTCAATGGCTGTTTCGGCATTTCCGATAATGGCGTCCACTTCGTAACCCGATGTTGTGCGCCAATAAGACAAGCTGAGTTGAGGCTTGAAATAACCAAGGTAGGCTATAAGTTCTTGCATGATTAAATGTTCGAAAGCATGTCCAAATTCGGGTGAACCGGGGTTTATCTCAGTTCTTTTGAGAAGAAAATTAGCAATGCCTACATCAAAATAGTAAAACTTGGGAGATTGGATAACACGACGTTTCACGTTTCGGGTAAAAGCGGGAATGGTATAACCTATCAGCGTTTCTTCCAAAATAGAAAAATACTCTTTCACTGTAGGTGCACTCACGCCGCATTCCGAAGCAATGTTGTTGTAATTGAGAATTTCACCATTGCTCAAAGCCGCAATCTCCATAAACCGAGAAAAAGTATTCAGGTTTCGCGTAAGTGCTTCGGCTTTTATTTCCTGTTGCAAATAATCGCCCACGTAAGCGTGAAGCCGGTTTGTGGCGTTTTCCACTAAATAGTGGCGCGGCAGCATACCGTTATTGCAGGCTTTTACAAGGTCGAAATCGGGAATTTCGGCGCTGACAAACGGATACAAGTGCTTTCGAATAGCTCTGCCTCCAAGCAAATTCACACCGCTTCGGCGTAACTTGCGTGCACTGGAGCCGCTCAGGATAAAACGAAGATTATGATTGCTTATCAACCAATGCACTTCGTCAAGTAAAGCAGGGATTTTCTGAATTTCGTCGATGATAACCAACTCGTTTACGGGCAACAGGCTTAGTTCTTCGCGTAACAGTGCCGGACGGCGGTTATAACGTTCAAATTCATCCGATTTCAACAAATCGATGATTCGTTTGTCGGGAAACAGCATTTTCAGCAGCGTACTCTTACCGGTTTGCCGCGCACCCCAAAGAAAAATGCTTTCGTTCTCTACATCCTGAATTGTTATTTTTCGTGATAACATTCTGATTTGTTTTTTGTGAATAACAGGGTAAAACCGTTACAAAGATACATTATTTTTCATGAATATCTAAAGTATAGCTTTGTTTTTTCATGAATATCTAAAGTACAACTTTGTTTTTTTCATACAGATTTCAGATAACAGACTTTTAACGCCAATGGCCAATGGCCAACATAAAAATGAACAACCCGGAACTCGAAACTCAGAACTCAAAACTTAGAACCGATAACTCTTTCCACGAATCCCGCGACAGCGCTATGGACAAACGCTTGCCCAAACGCTCGTTTTTCCAAAAATACAAATACTACCTGCTGGCCGGAGCGGCGTTTGTGGCGTTCCTCGTATTCGTTATCGTAAGCGTGTCGGGCGGACGAAAACTGCGCGTGGACGACGAAAAAATCGTGATTGCCAACGTGGCGGAAGCGCCGTTTCTCGATTACGTGGATGCCGAAGGCATCGTGCAGCCCATCCAAACCATCAAGCTCAACGCGCTGGAAAGCGGAATGGTACAGGAAGTGATTGCCGAAGAAGGGGCAATGCTGAAGAAAGGCGATGTGATTCTCGTGCTGCAAAATCCCGAATTAGAACGCATCATCGAAGAGCAGCAAGCCGAATGGGAAAAACAGCGCATTCTTTACGAAGAAAAAAAGCTGGAAATGGAGCAGAAAACCATCTTGCTCAAGCAGCAAACACTTCAGGCGCGATACGAACTGAGCCGTTTGCAAAAAGACTTCGCGCTGGGCGAAGAAGAATTTAAGATGGGTGTAAAAAGCAAGGCGCAACTCAATGTGCAACGCGAAGAATTTACCTACAAAACCCAAAGCACCGCCCTGCAATTAGACGGGCTAAGACAAGACAGCGCCGCCACACACCTGCGCCGAACGCTGATGGACACCGACCTCGAGCGGGTACGAAAAACCACCTCACACGCCCGCGGACGAATGGATAATTTAATTGTGCGCGCCCCGATGGACGGACAATTGAGTTTCCTCAACGTTACGCTCGGCCTGCGGGTGGGACAATCGGAAAGCATTGGCGAAATAAAAGTGATGGACAATTTCAAGATACATACCCGATTGAGCGAGTATTACATCGACCGCGTACAGGTGGGATTGCCTGCATCGGTAACCTATCAGGGAAAGAGATATCCGCTGCGCGTGTCGAAAGTCGTTCCCGAAGTGAAAGACCGGCAATTTGATGTGTATTTGGTGTTCACGGGCTCGATGCCCAACAACGTGCGCATCGGCCGCAGTTTTCGCGTGCAGGTGGAGCTGGGACAACCGGAAACGGCCATCGTCATTCCACGCGGCGATTTTTTCCAAACCACCGGCGGACAGTGGATTTATAAGTTGAACAAATCGGGCGACAGGGCAGTGAAAACACCCATCAGTGTTGGTCGGCAAAATCCGGTGCAGTACGAAATAGTGAGCGGACTGCAAGCCGGCGACCGCGTGGTGGTGAGTGGATACGCTAATTTTGGCGATGTGGAGGAACTGGTAATAAAATAGTTTTAAGTGCTGAGTTGGTAATTATTAGTAAGTTTAAGGTTTAAAGTTTGAAAATTTATCAAACCGCCGGCTGCGAACTTCGGTTTTCGGACTTCTAACAGTCTATTTAGTATTTGGTAATTAATAATTTGTAATTAAAAATATATGCTGTTACATTATCTAAAAATCGCGTGGAGAAATCTCCTGAAATACAAAACCCAAACCATCATCAGTGTATTGGGATTGACCATCGGCGTGGTGTTTTTCGCGTACGGATACCATTGGTATAAATACGAAACATCGTATGACGGTTTTTATCCTAATTCGGGCAGGATTTATCGAGTGTATGGCATTGAGAAAAACACGATGAATCAAAACGCAAAAATCCCTTATTTGGCAGTTGCCAAGATAAAAAATGGGTTTCCCGAAGTGGAGAAAATTGCCGTTCTGTACGATCAGTTTTCTATATCGTTTACTTACGAAAACGAAAGGTTGGAAATTCGGGATATCGAGAATGTTGATGAGAACTTCTTCAAAATGTTCCCTCCAATAGTAATTTGCGGTTCGTTGGACGACGATTTGTTTTTGGAAAAAGAGATAGCCGATATGGTAGTTACGGAAGATTTCGCCCGAAAGTTCTTCAATACACCCGAAGAAGCTCTCGCTAAAATGTTTATATCAACCTACAAAAACAGCTACGTCATAAAAGCGGTGATAAAAAATCCACCTGTCAATTCAAACTTTCAAGCGCAGTGTTATATTGCCGATATAAACGTAAGGGCGATATCAAGTGAGTCGGAAGAAAAAATTCAATGGACGAGCTTCTATCAAACACAACTGTATGTTCAGTTGCATAAAAACGCAAACAGAAAGGCTTTTGAAGAAAAATTGCGCAGCTACGCGGTCGATAATGATTTAAACACTAATTTGTTGTTCGCGATAAGCCCATTGAGAACCGTTAAGTACGACATTCAACAAGCAGGGAACGTGTTTGAACAACATAACAGCCTCAATTTAACCTACATACGCACATTCCTGTTTGTCGGCGTGTTGCTGATTTTATCGGTTTTCTTTAACTACCTGAACATTCTTATCAACAGTATAGTGCAACGAACGCGCGAAATGAATCTTCGTAAAGTGTCGGGGGCGCACACCCGAAATCTTTTTGTACAACTTTTTGTAGAAATTGGTTTGTTAATCTTGTTTGTTATCCTCTTATCCTTATCTGTTGCCGAATTAACTGCATCATCTTTCGAGAAAGTGTTTCAAACCGTTATCCTGAAACATCAATTGTTCGGAATACTTTTTGAGACTATCGCCATAGTGGGTGTTTCGCTTTGCAGTATCGTTTTTGTATCCCTTTACCGATTTCTCCAAAAAACATCTTTCAGGAAAAACATTACCCGTGTTCAAATGCAAAGAACACTGTCTGCGGGGAAAATAAGTATGGCCGTTCAACTGCTTGTCGGCGCGTTTTTTATGATGAGTGCTCTTGCTTTTTGGAGACAAGTGCGATTTATGCAAACTTCCGATTGGGGAATACAAACAAAAAACACCATTCAGGTAGGCGTTATGGGAGGTCCCAATAAAAAAGTTATTCTTGAGGAGATTAAGCAATTGGCCACCGTTGAAGAAATTTGCCCCACCGGATTATTCACAGTTAGCAACGAAGCTGGACCTTTTTCTCAAAACAATGTGAATTGGGAAGGCAGGCAACCCGATTACAGGCCTTTTTTCCAGACCGTGGATGTGGGGTTGAATTTTGCCTCATTTTTCGGATTGGAAATAATACAAGGACGCGATTTTACGGAAGCTGATTGGAAGACGGATGTTGCCAAAACGTTAATCAATGAAGAGGCTGCCCGCGTAATGCAACTGACAGATCCGATTGGGCAGAAAATAGAAATCGACCTTGATTATTATACACCCGAAGGGCCTGGTAGGGGAACGATGGAAATAATTGGCGTATTTCGTGATTTTCACGGCATCGGGCTTAAACAACCCATTATGCCGATGATACTGAAAAGCGTATCGTCGTGGCGCGAAACTATTTATTACGTGCGCTCCACACCAGGAACGGAAACGGAGACGCTACAGTCCATCCGTTCAATTTTAGAAGAGTATATTGAAGGATCTCAGGTTTCTAAGATTCCGCTCATAACAATGACCGACTTGTTAAACAAACTAAGCCAACCCGAGCAGGATCTGTTGAAACTTTTCCTCACCGTTTCTTTGCTCTGTATTCTGATTGCCGTTTTCGGCATCTATTCCGTGTCGCAGCGCGAAACGCAACGCCGCCGCAAGGAGATTGCCATCCGCAAAACGGCGGGAGCGAAAACGCGCGAGATAATGGCGATGTTCATTCGCGAGTACCTGATTATTACGCTTGCAGCGTGCGCCGTGGCATTGCCGTTGGCCGGATTATTTATGCACCGATGGCTGCAAGGCTTCGCCTATCGCATCTCCATCTCATGGTGGATGTTCGCGGTGGTAATTTTGGTGGTGGCTGTTATTGTGTTGCTCACCATTTTTAGTCAGGTAAACAGAGCGTCGAATCAAAATCCGGCGGAGGTGGTGAAGTCGGAATAAAAACAGTCTAAAAAATGTTCAAAACAGCATTAAAACTCATTTTCCGAAATTGGTGGCGCAACAAAACGTTCACGCTTATTTCCATCCTCAGCCTAACCGTGGGCATTGCTTGCACGGCTCTGCTGATTTCTTTCGTCAGCTACGAATACGGAATCGAGAAGGATAACCCTAATCGCGATAAATTGGTGTGGGTAATGCAGGATATGCCATCTTATCCGGGCGAAAAAGTGGCTTATATGAGAAGCGGCGTTCCCGAACAACTGCAAGAGAAATATCCCGAAATGGAAGGGTTCCTGCAACTGAACAGTTTTGGCATGAAGTATATCGAGGTGAACAACCAACATCTTGAGCCAATGGAAATTCTCAACGTGGATGCCTCTTTTCCGGAATTCTTTCCGTTCGAACTGCTGTACGGTTCATGGAACGCTTTCCACAATCCGCAGTCGATCGTTCTTAGCGAAAAACAGGCACAAAAGTTTTTCGGCAACGAAAACGCTCTGGGAAAACAGATTACAGTGTGTAAGGAGGACGGTTTCAGCTCGGAAAAAATAATCGTTTACACGGTTGGGGCAGTAACAAAAAGCCGCACGCAGTCGGCCATTATCTTCGACGGGCTTGTATGCGACCCCGAAAACAACTGGGGAGGCCCCACGTTGTTGATGATGCCGGTGCATACAGACCGCTCCCGATTTGAAGAAAAGGTGAAGAAAGACCGGATACCGACGCTCGCAGGAGGACAGTATTATTTTTATTCGTTCGATCAATCCATTTCATCCACTTATAACCAGCAACAACTCAATTACTGGCATTACAAAAAAAACAGTCTGTTGCTCGTCGGGTTGATTTCCGCGATCCTGGTGTTCCTCACGGCAGTGTTCAATTACGTGAACATGAGTTTTTCACGCGTCCTGCAACAGGTAAAAGCACTCCACACACAAAAATTGATGGGTGCCCGCGAATCCGATGTGCGGATACAGATTTTTGCGGACACCTTCCTTGCCGTTCTCATCTCTTTTGTATTGGCAATACTGATGATGCACGATTTGCTGCCGGTTTTCAACCAGGTGGTGTCGGTCGATTTTTCACCGGGATATTTCTACAGCAAAGATTTTTACCCGATACTGATACTGTTCGTTGTTGTGCTTACGGTGATCCCGGCCTGGATAATGAGCCGGAAACTCAGCCGCCTGTCGGGAAGCGATTACAGGCTGTTTTTCGTAACCAAGAAAAACCGGTGGATCGGCACGTTGGTAACCGCGCAGTTCTTGATTGCCATTGCGCTCATTACCGCTGCCATCACGGCAAACCGGCAAGTAAGCCTGGTAAAACAAAACGGCGACCGTTACCGCAACCTGATTGAAATATCCGAAGTGATGGAAATCGGGAAACTTCGCGAACTTGAAACCCGCATACAAAATATCCCCGGCGTATCGGGTGTTTCAACCGGAAACCTCCCCATGATGAACGCGTGGATTATGCACAACACCCTGCGGAAAGAATCGGGCGAAGAAATTGAAACGGCGGTGTTGCAACTATCGGGCGATAAGGAATTTCTACACATTCTCAAACTCAGGCAGCTATCGGGAACCGATTGGGAAACGCTGTTTGAAACCAACCCGCACGCGGTGCTTGTAAATAAGACGTTTGCCGACGCGCTGGACAAACCGGAAACGGAATTAACCAACGAGCCTTTATCCAAATATTTCGATTCGGGCGATTCGCTGGCCGTTATCGGTGGTGTGATTGAAGACTTCTATTTTAATTCTCTGGAAGAAAAAAACACATCCATCCTCATTGGCCAATATGTCCACGACCCACGATACACCAGCACACTACGCGTAAAACTCACGGATAAAGGAAATTCCGAAACCTTTTCCACCATCAAATCGGTTTGGCGGCAAACCTTTCCCGATGCCGGATTCAATTGCATCGACACTTATCACGAATTTATAAAGCTCAACAGCAAAATCTTCGAGATGTCGCGCCTGCTCAACATGTATTCGCTTATCAGCATTCTGCTTACCTGTTTCGGGTTGTTCGGCATTACGTTTTACGCCGTGCAGCAACGCACTAAAGAAATCGGTATCCGAAAAATCAACGGCGCCAAAACGCCGCAACTCCTGTGGCTGCTGATGATACCGATGTTCGTATGGATGGCGGTGGGATTTGCCGTAGCCCTTCCGCCGGCATGGTGGCTGATGGAACGGTGGTTGCAACAGTTTGTGTATCGGGTGGATGTGTCGGTAGGTTCGTTTCTGCTCGCGCTGCTGTTGGTTGCCGTCGTCGCGTTCGCAACCGTCGGCTGGCACGTGTGGCGCACGGCACGAAGCAATCCGGTGGAAAGTTTGAAAGCGGAATAAACGGGAGACGATGACTCCGCCTTCGTCAAAAAAATCACGAAGCCAAAGGCGTTCGTGTCCCGAACAACAAGTCTAATAAAACAAATCGTAAATCGTAATTCTAAAATTGTAAATAAAATATATGCTTTTACATTATCTAAAAATCGCTTTTCGAAACTTATTTAAGTACAAAACCCAAACAATTGTCAGTATTTTGGGTTTGGCAATCGGCTTTACGGCATTTTCGTTCACTATGTCGTGGATAAGGTACGAAATGGGATATGATAGCCATAATCCCGACAGGGACAGAATTTATATGGTTGCCAAAGTAGATGAAAAAAGAGCGGGTGGGTTATCAAATCTGGTGCCGGATGCTTTAGCGGGATACCTGAAAAAAACTTTTCCGGAAGTGGAAGCGGCCACAATGCTTTCTTATAATGACAAAATGAGGATAAAAGATTCATTGGTGTCTATACATTTGATTGAAACGGACATCTCTTTTTTCGAGGTTTTTTATCCCGAAATCACCGTCCGGTTTCCGGAACCATTGCCCGAAACCGGAATTTCTTTAGTTACATCAACTGATTATCAAATGTTGAAACAAAGTGGAATCCCCGATAGCTTACTGATTAATTACAAGATAATTCCCGAAAAAACGCTCCACAGCAATGTGGCATACGACCAAATCAATATCCGTCCATACAAACTTCCAGATGAAAGATATTCGCCGTGGGTATATCATTCAAAATCGGCATTTGTGCGCTTTTACGCCGGAATAGATATCAATGCCTTTCAACAGAAACTCGATAGCGTTAACGTAGAAAATTCAATGCAAGGAGTGATGTCTTACAAACTCATTCCGCTGAAAAAGGTGCATTACACCATACCCGATGCTAAAACAAACATCAAGTTTAACCATTTGCGTATATTTGCAGGAGTGGCGTTGCTGGTTATTCTTTGCGCGTTGTTCAATTACTTGATGTTGTTTATCAACCGGATAAAGATCAGAAGCCGAGAAATGGCGTTGCGGAAAGTAACAGGAAGCGGAACCGTACAGTTGTTGACTTTGCTGTTTTTCGAGTTTATACTTATTCTGTTTTTATCGGTGTTTATCGGTGGCGTGCTTACTGAATTGTTTTTTTCTGCTTTCACAAAACTGTCGCAAATTGAAGCTGCAAAAACCTATTTTGCACGTGAAATGATGCTGTATGCCATTGGACTTATCATCGTTTCGGGACTCTTCGCTTTCTTTCCTATCCACTATTTTATGAAACGTAGCGTTCGCGAAAATATTCAACCCGAAACGAGACAACACCTCGGTTTCAAAAACAGTTTTACGCTCATTAGCATTGGATTACAGCTTTTTATCGGCGTATTGCTTATTTTCTGCACATCGGTTTTTTTCCATCAGATGTGCCTTTTAAACCGTGCAGAGATTGGTTTTAACAGGCACAACATCAGTCAAGTGAATATGTGGGCATTGCACGATCCCATCCTTTTGGAAGAAGTAAAAAGCGTTTCGGGAGTGGAAGATGCCATCTATTTTCCGCAGGCTTTTTTGCCAAGCAGGAGTAGTGCTTCTACCCAGGTTTCGTTAGAAAAAGGAACGCCTTCTGAACGCATGCAGAATTTTGAATTGTTTAATGTGCAGTCGCCCGAATTTTTCGATTTCTTTGATATTAAATTGCTCCAAGGTCGTGCTATGAATGAAAACGAAACGCGTGTTTGCGTGATTAATGAAACCGCGAAAAGAATGATTGGAAAAGAAAATCCTATTGGCGAAAAACTAAATAGCCACTGGACAATTGTCGGCGTAATCCCCGATTTGCACGCTCAATCTCCTTTGTTACCCATTCAACCCACCCTATACCGAACACCACAAGATGCAGGCAATACAAATATGGCCGGAAACACAATTGCATATAAATATGCGAAAGATTTCCGCAAACAAACGGAACAAGCCATAGAAGAAATAGCAGGTAAGAAAGACAATATGCCCTACAATAGGGTACATTTCGAAAATATGGAAGAAGTCTATTCCGAATACACCAAATCTGAGCGTTGGCTACTCATTTTGTTGGGTATCATGACCGTCGTTGCCATCCTCATCGCCGTTTTCGGCATTTTTTCGATGATTACCTTGGCGTGCAGTCAACAGCGCAAGGAAATCGCCATTCGCAAGGTAAACGGTGCGAAGGCAAAAGAAATTCTGGCGTTGTTTTTTCGTCAATATTTCGTGGTAACGGTGACGGCGTGCTTGGTGGCGTTTCCCGTTGGTGTGTACGTGATGTTGCGATGGTTGGAACAGTACACTCGTAGGGTATCTATGGAATGGTGGCTTTTTGCCGGTGTGTTTGTGTTGGTGGCTGCCATTGTTTTTACCAGCATTATTTTCAGGGTATGGAAGGCGGCGAGCGAAAACCCGGCAGAGGAGGTGAAGTCGGAATAAATTTGATAATTTAAAGAAACATCTAGTAATCAAAAAGGAATGAAAATACTGACAACATCCGTTCGAATTTTAAATCGATTCCGGCTCTATTCCGTCATCAACGTGTTAGGGTTGACGCTCAGCTTGGCGTGTGTTATCACGGTATCGCGGTATGTGCATCAGGAAACCACGGTGAATCGGTTTATCGATGAGTTGGACAGGACGTACCTAACAACTATTGAACAGGAAAACCGTCCTAAACGATTGGGCGCCGCCGTAAACATCAATCGCCGTGAAGATTTTACCAGTCCGTTAGATGCCCCCTCGGTTGAGAAATCAACAGATTTTATCGCTTTTGATAATGAGCAAATTGGGGTAAAAAATCATCGTTACAGTGTGAATATTTTTGTCGTGGACAGTGCTTTTTTGCAAATTGTTCCTTATCCCATTGCGCTGGGGAGCAACAAGCTGCAGGCTCCGGAAGACGCGATTATTACATCGAAATTGGCAAAGCGACTTTTCGGAAACGAAAACCCCATCGGGCAGAAAATCAGTTACGTGTCGGGCGATTTGCTTAATGCGGTGGGCGTATGGCAATCCGGTTTATTCCCTCCGACCCACTGTGCCGGTAAAAATCGAAGGAGGAGAATACAAAAGTGTGGGCTACTTGAATATGTCGCAAAAACAGATGAAAATCTTTAACTACCAACTGCTCGAAGGGCGCTTGTGGGATTCAACCGATGTGTCCATTCAATATCGGTTCATCATCAACGAAACGGCAAAAAAACAGTTCAACATAACCGATATTCACACCGCATATCTGCAACCAGAACATCGGCTTTGGTATGCACAAGGCGATATGAGCGTTAATCCCGCCTACGAAATTGTGGGCGTAATAAAGGATTTTAATACCGGACATTTGTCCAACCCAACCCTTCCGGTGGTTATTGTATATCAGGAAGAATATATGAAAGAAGAAAATTTGATTGCTAAAATTGCTCCTGGGAAACAGCAAGAAGCTATAGAGTTTCTCCAAAAACTCAACACGGAACTTTATGGCGATGCCGAATTTACATATACGTTTATGGAAGATGAAATAGCGGCATTGTATGCAGACGACAAATGTATAATCCGTATATATACAGCGTTTTCGTTAATCGCCATTTTCATCTCCTGCTTAGGCTTATTTGCCCTTTCGCTGTTCGATATCCGTCAGCGATACCGTGAAATAGCGCTGCGAAAAATCAACGGTGCCAAACCCAACGACATTATGCGCCTGTTGCTGAAAAAATACGCGTATCTGCTTGGCGCGGCGTTTGCGGTTGCCGTTCCCGTTTCGTATGGGGTAATTAGCCGATATATGGAAAGTTTCGCGCATCGGACGGCAATTTCGTGGTGGCTGTTCGTGGTTTCGGCAATTGTGGTAACCGCCGTGTCGCTACTCACGCTTATGTGGCAGGTGCGGCGGGCAATGAAGATTAATCCGGCAAGCGCGATAAAAGTGGAATAAAATAATATGCCAATAACTAGACATCAGAAAACAGATTTTTTGTGCAACGTGGCGCCTTTGTGTCTTAGTGGCAAAAAACAAAACAATAAAATAAAAACAACAGCCAATAATTCCACCAAAAAGTCTTTACTTTACTCTTGGTTCTTGGCTCTAAAATCTCAAAAAAAATGATTAAAACAGAAAACTTACTAAAAATCTTCCGCACGGAAGAAGTGGAAACCTGGGCATTGTCCGATGTGGATATAGAAATCAACGAAGGCGAATTTGTCGCCATTATGGGGCCGTCGGGCTGCGGAAAAACCACGTTGCTCAATATTTTGGGCTTACTGGACAATCCCACGTCGGGACATTATTTCCTCAACGGAACCGACGTGTCGAAATTTACCGAAAACGAGCGGACAAGCCTTCGCAAAGGCGTTATCGGCTTCGTGTTCCAGAGCTTCAACCTCATCGAAGAACTCAACGTGTATGAAAACATCGAGCTTCCGCTCCTCTACATGAAAATCCCTGCTGCCCAACGCAAGCAAAGGGTAAAAAAGGCTATGAACCGGATGGCTATTTCTCATCGTGAGAAACATTTTCCACAGCAACTTTCGGGCGGACAACAACAACGCGTTGCCATTGCCCGCGCCGTGGTAGCCAATCCCAAACTCATCCTTGCCGACGAACCCACGGGTAACTTAGACAGTAAAAACGGCGCCGAGGTAATGAGCCTGCTTACCGAACTCAATAAGGAGGGAACCACAATTGTGATGGTTACACACAGTCAGCACGATGCCGGTTATGCCGACCGCATAATTAAATTGTTTGATGGAAAAGTGGTACCGGAGGTGGTGCTGTAGTTGTTATCAAGTAGCTATAGCACTAAATGCTAGAGCTACTTAGAATTCTAAATATCAATATTATCATGAAGTCAAAAACAATTCTTATCCTTTTGCTTATCGCCGTGGCAATATCGGTGCAAGCGCAAGACAATACTAAAAAGTTAAAAGAAATTCGCGTTGACCTTGTTCAGCTCGATACAATAACGGCGCAAGCGAAAAAAACGGAGCCACTTATTCTGCAAGGGCAAATAACCAACAGTCCGGAAAAAGAACTCTATCTTTTCACCGACAGCGTGGGTAAGTATAAACCCGACACCCTGCGGCTCGATAATGAGGGACGCTTTTACTTGAAAACCTACAATGCAATCAATCCCCAAAAGGTAAGTATTCAAAACAAGCGAACCCAATTAAACAACATATATGTCGCGCCCGGTTACAACCTGACCATCACTGCCGATGCTTCCGACTTTCCTACCTTGATGGAAACCACTCAGATTACCGGGAAAGGAGCGGAAAGCAACCGGTATCGGGAACTTTACCTCAAAGAATACATCCGCCGGAAAGAGGCTGACAACTGGTACGAATTTACCGATGAAGCCAAATTCTCAAGTTACCTGGAAGCTGAAAAACAGTTGACCGACTCCATAGAAAAGGTAGCCTTCGGCAAGGCGGTCGGCAACGACCCGTATTTCTCCCACTTTGAGGAAATGACCCGCTTGGACAATTTGTTTCTGCACGAGTACAAAAAAATAGCCTTTACAAAGCTTACGGGAATGAATGCCAGGCAGGCGCGTGAATTTGTAGAAAAACTGGCTGACGCAACGTTGATCAAAGATATCAACAACGAAGCCTATTTCATCTCGGAGAATTACAAAGGATGGTATGTGAATGAATACCTTGATTATCTTCTGAAACTCGATTATGATAAAGATTCCACGTTGCTTGCCAACAACTTCTACAACATTGAAAAAATTAATCAAACCCTCAAGGGGAAAATACGTGAACACACCCTGTACAACAAACTGATAGGAAAAATTCATTATGCCACGGGAAATTTTCAGCAACTGAATGAAACCCGGGAAAAAGCGCGTCCGTATGTGGCTTCCTTGGAAAACCGATATTTCAGGCAAGCCATCGAAAACGCGTTTGCGGAGAAAGAGAAGCTGCTTTATCGTACGCAGAAAGGACAGCCCGCCCCACCGTTTGCGCTCAAAAGCGACAATGATATGACGTACAGTCTAAGCGATTTCAAGGGGAAAGTGATTTACCTGGATTTGTGGGCGAGCTGGTGCGCACCGTGCCGCGCTCAAATTCCGGACCTGAAGAAGATTTACGACACCTATAAAAACGATGACTGAATCGAAATCATCGGAATAGCCGTGAATGACGGTAAAAAAGAATGGCTGAGCACCATCAAGAAAGACACGCCGCAATGGTTGCAACTATACGATGAAAATGGAGCCGTGCATCGTTCTTACAATGCCATTGCCATTCCCAAGTATGTGTTGATCGACAAAAACGGGAACATCGTCGATTTTGACGCGCCTCGTCCGTCGGATTACGAAAAGTTGATATCGGAAATTAATAAATTGTTAGAAGAAAAATAATGATGAACCCAAAAACACTCCTTACCTTTTTGCTGGTTGCCGCGGCAATATCGTTGCAGGCACAAATAAAAACAGTAGATTTACCTCATGCGGCATTCGCCAACAACCGTGCGCTGGAAATCTCCAAAGTAACGTTATCGGACACCACAACGGTACTTGACGTGGAAGCTTTTTTTACACCCGGCTATTGGATAAAAATAGCATCCGATACTTATCTGCTTGCCGATGGTAAAAAGTATATGGTTCGCAGCGGTGACGGCATCGAACTCGATTCGCTGTTCTGGATGCCAAAATCGGGCGAAGCATCGTTTAAACTCATGTTTGAACCGCTACCCCAAAATACCCGCACGTTCGATTTTATCGAGAGCGATTGTAATGATTGCTTTAAAATATATGGCGTTGATTTGGTGAACAAACGCATACAACTTCCTGAAATTCCGGCAGAATTTAGACAAAAACATCGGGCAGAAAATAATTTTCAGGCTCAATTACAGAAAGGCGAAGCCCTTGTGAGCGGAAAAATAATGGCTTATGCGCCCACACACGAAAAATATACACTCTATTATTTAAATCCGATAACGGGTACCGAAAAAAACGAACCGGTTACGATAAATAGTGACGGCTCTTTTTCCGCATCTATAACCGTCGATAGCCCGACGCTGGTTTTATTGACAGACCGTAAACTTTTTACCGTTCCCATTCGGGTTGCACCCGGTCAGGAATCGAAGGTATGGGTAAACTTTCCTGAAATCTATCGTGCCGGATCGCGTCTGTTAAAGGAAGAGTTATCGTATGGAAATAAAGCTTATTATTCCGGTTATTTGGCAGAACTCAATACCGATCTGAGCCACAAAAATATATCCAACCTGATTGAGGGAGATTTCAGAAATGAGATTGCCGATATGGATGTGTACCAGTTCAAGGATTTTATGATTACGAAATACAACGAAGCCGTTGAATACAATAACAATCTCAATATCAGTTTGCTGGCGAAGAAAATTGCCAATTATGAGATGGCATACAAATTAGTAAACTTTCTTTCAATGGCAGATTATGTTGTTATCGATGCCTATGCCTTTAAACATGGCGTAACGTTTGAAGATGCAAGAAAAATCAAAAATCCTGCACAGTTTACCGACGATTTCAATGACTTTTACCGGATGATCCCCTATGATGATCCCGATGTGCTTCTGGTTCGAAACATCGGACATTTCATTCGCAGCTTACTGTATGCAAAAGAAAATTTAAACGACCCATTGGTAGTCATACGGTATCTCTCTGAAAATAAAAAGGTATCCCTGGAAGACCGTCAATTTTTCAAAGATTACATTTCGGCACAGGAAAAAGGGGAAAAGTTTGAAAAAGCTTCTTCCATCGGTTCGGTATTCAATAAATATCAGAACATTGCCAACAAATTTATGAAAACCCAATCGGGCGAAGGATTCCTTTCTAAAATATGGAATACCAACAATGCATTTTTATTCAAGTTGATGAGGTCGCAACAGTTATGTTCAGCGTTGCAGGACTTCAATCCACTTACCGATGAACAAAAATCCGAACTCACCACCCTGCCCCCGTTGATTCGGGAAGTTATCCTAAAAGAAAATGAAGATTTGCTGGCAAAAATAGAAGAAAACAAAAAGAAAACCGGATATACCGTTTTAAATCCGCCTGCCAATGTGGATGAGCAACTGTTTCTCGAATTGATGAAACCCTTTAAAGGAAAAGTTGCACTGGTAGATGTTTGGGCAACCTGGTGCGGGCCGTGCCGAGCGGCACATGCCGAAATGAATCCGATGAAAGCGCAGTTTGCCGATAAAGATGTGGTGTTTTTATATCTCGCGGGCGAAGACTCTCCCGAAAACACGTGGAAAAATATGATTGCCGATATCCACGGTTCGCATTACCGCTTGAATCAGGCACAATGGGAGTATATTTATAAAACCCTGAATGTAAGAGGAGTCCCGACCTATCTGATATTAGACAGAGAAGGAAATCAAACATATTACACCACCGGTTTCCCAGGCGTGGATACAATGAAAAATGAATTGAACAAAGCGTTAGATAAAAAATAAGAGCCACCAATTACCACGCCGCTTTAGCGCGCGGATAAAACAAACCGGATATCCGGCCTTAGCCGAAGTTTATTTTCTCTTTATTGAATGTCTCCGATATTCGGGATAAGTTTGGCTAAAGCCCTTTTTAGAGTACTTTTACATCCACGACTTAAAAGTCGTGGCAACAGATATAAATTATTGAATAATAATGAACCCAAAAACAATCCTCTTCCTCTTCCTCTCCCTTATTCTCTCTACCTGCCAACGGCAGAAAGAGGACGGAATGCCGCCCATATTTACCGGGGAGAAAACAGACCAGGGCGAGAAAGCCATTATTACCGGGAAAATAATCAATCTGGATGTCTATCCACACGTTAAAAAGCTCGAAATAAAACTGCTCGATTTCTACGGAAATGAAACCACGCACACCTCGCCCCTTACCGAAGACGGGATGTTCCGTTTCGAAATTTACCCCATCACCACCCGCGAAATATCGTTTGTTCCCGTGGAAGACCGCATCGTTATCGCTCCGGGTGACAGTTTGTATATCGAAAAAGATTTTCGGAACATCTCTCATACTGTTTTCGGGGGCACTACTGCCGAACTGAACAAGCATATCAACGCCTTCCGAAATCAATATTTGGGACGATACTCCCAACCTTATGAACTGCTATTTTCGGATTACAGGGCGGAAACCAATAAGCAATACAACGAGACTTTGCAAAAGCTCGCCACGTTTCAGCAAAAACACAACACACCGGAAACGTTTAACACGTGGGCAAAAAAGCAGGTGGCATTGGATTATTACCAGGCGTTGTTCACATATCCTTACCAGCACGCCATTCGAACAAAAAAGGAACTGACAAGAGAGGAGCGAGAGAAGTATTACGATTTCGTGAAAGAATTTGAGAAAGAAGTGGATAATTCGATGATGATGGCTGATTATATTGGAACGGTCAGTTTGTTTTCGAGATACAAAGTAGAAGAAAGTAACCCCGAATTATTTAAGAAAGAGAACGCGAATATGTCGTGGGACGGAATGTTGGAAAAGATGAAATCTAGTTCTGAAAACAACTACCTCTCGCAATTAGCCTCTGCCATTTTTGTTAGTAACTTCTACCTCACCGCTCACAAAACGGATTGGATCGACAGCAACCGCGTAATGATAAACAAAACAATTACCGACCCGTTCCTACGAACCACGCTCAACAACCAATACAATCAGGTAAAAGCCTACAATGCCAATCCGCGCGTTTATTCCGATGCCGTTTTAGGACGAAACGCCATTGAATTGCACGGAAGCGGTTCGCTGATAACTGACTCTGCTAACATTGTAAAACACATTCTCGATTCCAATCCGGGGAAGGTGGTGTATGTGGATATCGGTGCGACGTGGTGCAGGCCGTGCATGAGGCAAATACCGTACAGCAAAACCCTTCACGAAGAACTTGCCGACAAACCCATTGTGTTTGTTTATTTGTGGCTGGACAGTGAAACCGAACGCGGAAAAAACATCATTGCAAGTCTCGACCTTCCCGGCATTCACATAGCCCTTACCGATAAAGAGTGGCAAGACATCGTAAAACGTTTCAACACGGGAAGCAGCGTCCCTTATTTCCTGCTTTTCGATAAATGCGGTGTAATGGTGGATTTTGGCAACCACATACTTCCGTCTTTACCGGAAACCAAGGTGGCGATTGAGAAGTTGTTGGAAAAATAAAAAAGTAGCTGCTGCTTAAAGAAATTGTAGTATCTCAAAAGTCATTCATTAAGCTTTAGAAAAAATTATTAACCGATTATGTTTTGAAATAAACTTGACACTAGGATATTATAATACGATGTTACGGTATTGTGATGTTATGATATGCAAGTTAGTACATACACCAGTTAGTCGATGTACAAGTACAGAGCTAAACAAATGTAAATATGTCGATATGTACATATATTGAATAGTTGTACAAACTTTACAGCTGTGTTGCTACTACACTTCATCCCTGTTCGCAAATAAACATCTTTGCATCTCTATCCCTACCTTTCATCCTATTTGACCAGGTGTCCCAGTTTTCAGGTTAAATGGATAATTTCGTGCTGAAGTGTGAAACAGTTCCTTTAACAGTTATTCTTGCCATAATAGGCATTGTTCCGTCTTTTTTAGAAGCTGCTTTTTAAGAAAAAAGCGTGGAAAAGTTGTTCTCATAATTCCTCATTTTTAAGTTACTAATTAATTACAAAATTATAGCATAATTGAATAATTAGCGCAGCTTTTAGCACGCCATAAAGCGCCAATAAAGAGTCACTTACAGCCAAATCGCGACTTATTTGGCTCATTTTGGAGTAGGTTACGAATAGGTTACTTTTCAGGTGTAGTTTATGGCTTGTTTGCGGCTTTTTCATGACCTGTAAGCAAGAGGATATATAAAATAAAAAATCCTGTAGATGAGATTCTTACAGGATTTTATTTATTTTTTGTTGACTTTTTTAAGCCTTTTTCGCGGAAGCGGGGGGATTCGAACCCCCGGTACAGTTACCCGTACGGCAGTTTAGCAAACTGCTGGTTTCAGCCACTCACCCACACTTCCTTATGAATTTTTGCTAAAATCGGATGCAAATATACAAGTTTGTTTTTAACTTGTCAAAGAAAATGTGATATTTTAAAGCGAATCTTTCTACATTTGTTCCTGTTTTCATGTCTCACTATATAAAAGATGAAACTTCCGTGTGAAGCGATGTTACAAAAGACAAATTTATTTGGATTATTATATCGGGTAAAACAGTGCAATAAAAATTGAACAAGTGAAGAAAAAGAAAAAAAACAGGCTTCTGCCATGGATCACCGGCGTTCTGCTGCTGCTTGTCATTTCAACAAGCGTCTATGCATACAATCTTATCTTTAAACCGTTTTCATTATCAGAAACGGCTTACATCTATATAGACCAGGACAAGAACTATGAAAAAGTGGTTGATCAGCTAAAAGCAAAAGCGGGGCTGCCGTCGGAACATATATTCCGGCTACTGGCAGAGAGAATGAATCTTGCGAACAGAATAAAAACCGGAAGATACGCCATAAAGGATGGCATGACCATGCCGGATGTGATACGACTTTTGCGGTCGGGAAATCAAACGCCCGTGAATCTTACTTTTAACAACATGCGTACCAGCGAAAATCTGGCTGGGAGAATCTCCCAACAATTGATGATAGACAGCCTAAAACTGTTGAATGCCCTTAATGATACTGCAAACGCCAAAAAATATGGGTTTAACGAATACACGTTTATTTCGATGTTTATTCCAAACACCTACGAAGTGTACTGGGATACGGGTATTGAAAATCTTCTGGACCGGATGAAGAGGGAGTATGGCGCTTTTTGGGACGAAGAACGAAGATGCAAAGCAGAAAAAATCGGACTTACACCATTAGAGGCATCGATACTTGCTTCCATAGTGGAGGAGGAAGCTACTTATACAGATGAATATCCGGTTGTGGCAGGACTATATCTGAACAGACTAAAAAAGGGGATGAACCTTGAAGCCGACCCGACAGTAAAGTTTGCCGTTGGCGATTTCACCCTGCGTCGCATTTTATATAAACACCTGGAAACAGATTCGCCTTACAATACCTATAGGAACTCCGGCCTGCCGCCGGGTCCGATCAGGATACCGTCCATAGCAGCAATAGATGCGACATTATCACCTCAGCAACACAAGTATCTGTTTATGTGTGCAAAAAACGATCTCTCGGGCCGTCACAACTTCGCAGTTACTCATGCCGAACATACACGCAATGCAGCAGCGTACCAAAAGGCTCTGAATGAAAGAAAAATCTATTAGAATGCAGTTTTATGAATTGCCGGGCACTCGGATAAAGCCCTGAATAATTAAAGGAACCATTTAAATCCAATCCCGGAAAGGACAATGGTTTCATTTGAGGCATACAAGCTCAAATAAATAAAAATTATAAACAGAACAGGGTTTGACAAGGCAAAGTTTTAGGAGAGAAATACCGATACAACTATCTAATATTTTTCAACCTTTTCTTCACTGACTCTTTATCCTGATGAATTTGTGCAACCAGCTCCTCAATGGTATCAAACTTCTCATCGGCTCTGATAAAATCTATAAATTCAACCGCCATCGACTGATCGTAAAGATTCGCTTCGAAATCAAAAATATTTACCTCCACGCTTGTTTCAGTGTCTGCATGAAGCGTTGGACGAGTCCCAATATATAACATACCCGGATATATTATATCTCGAAGATGAACCTGGACAGCATACACACCCAGTTCAGGCAACACCTTATAACGCTCCCATACACATATATTTGCTGTAGGGAAGCCAATAGTACGGCCTACCTGATAACCCTCCACTATTTTTCCCGACAACCTGTAATTATAAGACAATAGCAGATTCGCCTCCTTTATTTTTCCTACTTTTAACAACCTTCGGATTCTAGATGAGCTGACATCGCTCTCCCCATATTGAAGTTCGGCAGCCTTAATAACATTTATTCCCAGCTCACTCCCATATCGCTGATATTGGGTATAACCATCCTCCCTGTTATGCCCAAAACGATGGTCGTAACCCACAAACAGCGTATCTACATGAAGTTTCTCCTTAAGTACCTTTTGCATGAAATCTTTGGCAGAAAGCTCCGATAGTTCAATCGTAAAGGGCAGGCTGATACAATAATCTATACCTGTTGTAGCAAGCTGCTCCAATTTTTCTTCAAATCCACAAAGAAGAGCTGGTTGAAAATCTTTTTGTAGCACTTTGCGTGGATGTACTGGAAAAGTGATAACCGCCGATGGTAAATTTCGATTCCGGGCTTCGGCTTTCACCTGATTTATAAGATGTCTGTGCCCGATATGTACACCATCAAAAAAACCTACAGTTGCCACATATGATAAATCGGCAATCTCTTTCTCTACAGCTAAATCGATGAATTTCAAAATCTAATGAATAATTTGTTAAACTGTGCCTGTATAAAACACAAATCTAGTGACTTTAGTTTAAAAACAGCTGGAAAATAGTTTTATATCTGATAAATTCAATTACTTCTGTAAAAAAAGAAGAATTTATATGCATATTGTCGTTTTTAAGCAGAAAATCATATCTTTGCATAGAATTAAATGTTTAATCCTATAAAAAAGAAAACATGCAAACTAAAGTTATTTTAATTACTGCGATTGTGATGGCTACTTTAACTACTGCTTGCACCGGCGTGGCAAAACACAACACCCTTACACAACAGGAGATTGCCGATGGATGGGAGCTTCTGTTCGATGGTGAAACACTCAACGGATGGCGGGACTACAATGGCGAAAGCCTTACTGCACCATGGTTTGCCGAAGAAGGCATGATACAGGCCAAAGGCGAAGGTGCTGACGAACACGGTTATATTGTTACCGAAAAAACTTATGAGAATTTTGAATTGGTTTGGGACTGGAAAATTGCAGATGGTGGAAACAGCGGTGTACTCTACCATGTGGTTGAAAATCAGAAATTCACCGTCCCCTACATTACAGGACCTGAATATCAGCTTATAGATGATCTTGGTTTCCCCGATCCTCTTGAAGATTGGCAAAAGACGGCTGCAGACTATGCCATGCATACCACAGATCCGGCTAAAACAGTTATCAAGCCTGCAGGAGAATGGAACAGCTCGAAGATTGTTTTCGACAATGGCCATGTGGAACATTGGCTTAACGGAGAAAAGGTAGTTGAATTCGAAGCATGGACTGACGATTGGTTTGAGCGCAAGAACAGTGGAAAATGGGAAAATGCGCCCGAGTACGGCCTGGCACAAAAAGGTGTTATCTGCCTGCAGGACCACGGATCGGCAGCCTGGTTCCGCAATGTAAAGATAAAAGAGTTGCCCCGAAAGACAAGGGAAGTAACCCTGTTCAACGGTACCGATCTACACGGATGGGAAGTATACGGAACCGAAAAATGGTATGTTGAGGACGGCCTGTTGATATGTGAAAGTGGCCCCGATAAGCAGTACGGATATCTGGCAACGCGCGAATATTACGACGATTTTGATTTAACAGTCGAGTTTAAACAGGAAGCCGATGGCAATTCGGGCATTTTCTTCCGTTCATTCATTGAGCCAGTAGCAATTGTTAACGGCTGGCAGGTGGAGGTGGCTCCGAAGGGTCATGACACCGGTGGAATCTATGAATCTTACGGGCGTGGGTGGCTGGTACAGATTCCCGATGAAAAAGAGGAAATTTTGAAAGAGGGAGACTGGAACACAATGCGTATCGTTGTAAAAGGAGATAATGTAAAGACCTATCTCAATGATGAGGAAATGGTTGATTTGACTGATGAGAAAATTGGCAAAGCACAGGGCCGCATAGCTCTTCAGATCCACGACGGAGGTGGTATAAAGGTTTTGTGGAGAAATTTGAAACTACAGACACTCTAACCCTTAAATAATACAACCATAAGCCCTGTCAATCCGGCGGGGCTTTTTACTTTCTATACCTACACAACACTACGTTAACATCTTGAAATATTGTAATCAATTACTTAATGCTGATTTTCACTTTTCCTGCGCATAAAATATTTTCATCACAGATTGATATCTATTTATCAAAAAACAACCTATCTTTGTATCATCAACTCACTTAAAACAAAGAATGATAGAAAAAAACAGATTATTACAAAGTATTATTGAAGGAATTCAAGAAAAAAAAGGAAAAAATATCAGCGCAATACAACTAAAAGGCATGTCGGGTGCAATTTGTGATTATTTCGTTATTTGTGAAGGTAACACCCCGACACAGGTTTCGGCGTTGGCCGATTCGGTAGAAGAGATTGTTAAGAAAAACACAAAAGAGAGCCCTATCCGTGTACACGGACAAAAGCTTGCCGAATGGATAGGTATGGATTACGGCAACGTAATAGTGCATATTTTTCTCCCCGAACTCCGCAGCTTTTACAACATTGATAATCTCTGGGAAGATGCAAAATCATTGCGTATTCCCACATTGGAATAAAACTTATTCCTTAAAAAATTGTTACTAATTATCCAGTGGGCATACAAAAACATGTAGAGTTGCCCATATAAAATTTCGAAAAGAGGTGGTAGCCAAATGAGTAATACAAACAATAACAAACAAGATAAGCAGCCTACACTACGTCCAAAGATTGGCGGGCCTAATAATTCTAATAGGCCGTTTAATCCGTATTGGATTTACGCCGCGATACTTGCCATACTAATGGGTATGTGGTTCTTCGGGCAGGACAATACAGTAAAAGAGGTTAAATGGTCGGAATTCCAGCAATATGTCAGAGACAACCGTGTGAAAAGTGTGGTTGTATTCAGCAATAAAGAGACCGCCGAGGCTGTCATACGGGAGGAGTCTGCAAGCTTTATCTTTGGGAATGACGCCAGCAAGCTGGGCAAAACTCCTTCTATCAAGGTAAATGTGCCCTCAACAGACGCAGTGTCGGAGTTTATCGATAAAATAAAAGATGAAAAAAATTACGAGATTGAAGTTCGTTACGACACCACATCCGAATTTTGGGGAATACTTATCACTTTTGCCCCATTTATTCTTCTAATAGTGTTCTGGGTATGGATGATGCGCAGAATGCAGGGAGGGGCAGGTGGAGGCAGCGGCGTTTTTAGTGTGGGAAAATCCAAAGCACAGCTTTTCGATAAAGATTCGAGCCAGAAAGTGACGTTTAAAGATGTGGCAGGACTTTCGGAAGCAAAAGAAGAGATACAGGAAATTGTAGAGTTCCTTAAAAACCCCAATAACTACACTAATCTGGGTGGTAAGATACCTAAGGGAGCACTGCTGGTAGGACCTCCCGGAACAGGTAAGACATTGCTGGCAAAAGCTGTTGCCGGTGAAGCCAACGTTCCCTTTTTCTCAATATCGGGATCTGATTTCGTGGAGATGTTTGTGGGTGTCGGCGCATCACGTGTGCGCGACCTGTTTCGTCAGGCAAAGGAGAAGGCTCCATGCATTGTGTTTATTGATGAAATTGACGCGGTAGGCAGAGCAAGGGGCAAAAACACCAACTTCGGCTCAAACGATGAACGTGAGAATACTCTTAACCAACTACTGACAGAGATGGACGGCTTCGGCTCCAATAGTGGCGTTATCATACTTGCAGCAACCAACCGTGCCGATGTGCTGGATAAGGCATTGCTGCGTGCAGGACGCTTCGACAGACAAATCTATGTGGAGCTTCCTGACCTGAATGAACGTAAAGATATATTCAAAGTGCACTTGCGCCCTATAAAAATTGATGAATCGGTAGATATTGAGTTCCTTTCTAGGCAGACTCCGGGTTTCTCCGGTGCAGATATTGCAAACGTATGTAACGAAGCTGCTTTGATTGCAGCACGTAAGAAGAAAAAATATGTTCAGAAAGAGGATTTCATGAATGCTGTTGACCGTATCGTGGGGGGACTTGAGAAGAAAAATAAAATCATCACTCAGAATGAGAAGAAGTCTATCGCCATTCACGAGGCAGGCCATGCCACTTTAAGCTGGTTCCTGGAGCATGCCAACCCGTTGGTAAAGGTAACGATAGTGCCCCGAGGGAAAGCACTGGGAGCAGCCTGGTACCTGCCTGAAGAGCGACAGATAACCACCAAGGAACAGATGCTCGACGAGATATGTTCCCTGTTAGGTGGAAGAGCAGCCGAAGAATTGTTTATCGGACAAATCTCCTCAGGTGCTATGAATGACCTGGAACGTGTTACCAAACAGGCCTACGCTATGGTCACCTACCTGGGCATGAGTGACAAACTACCCAATCTCAGCTATTACGATTCATCGGGACAGGAGTATATGTTCTCTAAACCCTACAGTGATGAAACAGCTAAGCTGATTGATGCGGAAGTAAAATCAATGATAGCCGAACAGTATGCCAGGGCTAAACAGATACTCTCCGACAAATCCAACGGACACGGACAATTAGCAAATATTCTTTTGGAGAAAGAGATTATTTATGCTGAGGACCTGGAACATATCTTCGGCAAGCGCCAATGGGTTTCACGCTCACAGGAGATTTTCGAGAACAAGAAAGAGACAGAAGAAGAGCCTGTACCACAATCGAAACCTGTTGGTTCAGGGGACATAGCTTCAATAGAATCACATTAAACAAAGAGCATTCTTGAAGAAAGTTATTTTTTCCGAAATCAGTTTTTTGAATTCAAATCAGTGAGTCTGCTCCGAAAATCCCCAAATCCGGTTTTAATAGTTTTCAACTCGCTTAAAATTAATGAGGATTTTGGAAAATTTTCAGTAGAAAAGAGTTATCGGAGGGGACTTATCAGTTAAATATTCAAAAACTCTTATGCCAATCTTATAAAAGAGGGCTCAATAAATAAATTAAAAGTACAATAAAGAAAAACTATAACTCTCTTATAAAACTACTATCAGTCTGAATATTAACGTTCGGACTGATTTTTTTTTGCGCTATTTTATCATTATTAACGGCAATGAATAAAACAGATACCGAACTTTTCGAGGATTCATTTCGTTATATTATTGAATATTCAGTATGCTGGAATTATTGACCGGGGAGGTAAATTATTCGCATCATAACGAATGTTTTCAGTAAAATACCGATCAATAAGGCAATGCGTGTAAAACTTTTAAGAACATGCTAATGCGAGTACAACAAACAGAATAGTATGAAACCAATTTATTACATATTAATAGGATTATTCGCAATCAATACTGCAAGCTGCAATAATTCTCAAGCAAGGAACAACGAAAATAACAATCATAAAAACGAAGTAAATATGAAATTTGAAAAAGTAGCTTTGCCCTACGCAACCGATGCATTGGAACCAGTTATCAGCAAACAAACAATTGAACTCCACTATGGTAAACACCATCAGGCTTATGTGGACAATTTGAATAAACTGACAGTTGGGACAAAATTCGAAAAGTCCGATCTTGAAACTGTCGTGAAAGAAAGCGACGGAGCCATATTCAACAACGCGGGACAAGTTTTAAACCATAATCTCTACTTTACATCATTTAAAAAAGATGGTGGCGGAGAGCCCAAAGGTAAACTGGCTGATGCTATCAGTGAACAATTCGGTTCATTTGATAAATTCGAGGAAGAGTTCAATGCCGCCGGGGCTTCCCTGTTCGGTTCAGGATGGGTGTGGCTGGCAAAAGACGGGAGCGGTAAACTTTCTATAGAAAAAGAGAGCAATGCCGGCAATCCTATAACAAAGGGATTAACTCCTATTTTGGGATTCGATGTATGGGAACATTCATACTATCTCGACTACCAAAATCGCCGCGCAGATCATCTGAAGGAATTATGGAAGGTTATAGACTGGGACGTTGTTAGCGCACGTTATTAATTGAATGCAGTCTTCTGGCGGAAGCGCGTAATTTAAATAGGGAAAAGGGAATGAATTAAATACTCATTCCCTTTTTTTATTCACCTCTTCATCATTATTCCCGTAAGCATTCTGCCTGAATGAACAGTCTGCCTTCGTGCAGAAAAGAACAGCTCCTGTTTTTCGAATGTGCACAAATTGCTTTTCTCAATCCCTTCTTCGGGAACACCAAGCCTCAAAAGTTCCCGTCTATTTATCTCTTTCAAATCGATATGATATTTGGAAGTGGAATTTTTCCTGTAAAAAAAGGTCTGATCGGAAAGATTGAACCCGTTTCTGATAAATTTATCTGTCACCTCATCCCCTACCTCGTAGTGAACAGCAGATATTGCAGGGCCAATGCCGGCTATCATATCTTCTGCCGAAGATCCATATTGCTTACCCATCTCTACGATTGTTTTCTCAACAATCCGTCCGGCCGTACCTCTCCACCCGGCATGAATAGCAGCAATAACCTCCTTTTTTCTGTCATAAAGCAGTATCGGCACACAATCAGCAGTTGTGACACAGAGAAAAAGTTCCTTTTCTTTAGTTATAGTGGCATCAACGCCATACATAATTTCAATAGCATCTGCATTATCCATATCTAAAAACTGTCTGTCCACTTTTAAGACCCTTGTGCCGTGTGTTTGATGAGGAACAATAAACCGTGAAAGATCCATGTAAAACATACGGGCAAGAATCTGCCTGTTTTCATAGATATTTATGGGATTATCATCCGAAAAATTACCCATATTGAAAGAAGAATAGGTGCCGTTACTTACTCCCCCAATCCGTGTAGTGGTGAAGTGAACAATACTCTTTTCACTTTCAAACAGATCGAACTGCAGTAAATTTTTATTATGCGGATGCGGTTTCATTGCATAAATCAAAAATCTTCCTCAAAATAGTTGTCATCATCTTCTTCATCATCAACATTGTCATAATCATCGTCAGGAAACTTTTCCTCAGGTCCTAAATCGAGATTCGAAACATCCAGATCTCTGTGCACCAACGAGTCCCTAGACACAGACATAGGGACATGGTCGTCAGAATTCAATTCCCTCCAAAGAATATCCTTTAGGGCAGGGATACCATATCCCGTAATTGAAGAGATAAACAAATAAGGTATATTGGGCAAGCCTAAAGCTATTTCTTGCATGAGCTCTTCATCCAACATATCAGATTTAGAAATAGCAAGAACATGTTTTTTATGCAGCAATTCCGGATTGTATTTTTTCAGTTCACCCAACAAGATCTCGCACTCTCTTTTTATATCATCGGCATCGGCCGGTACCACAAACAGTAATAATGAATTTCGTTCTATGTGCCTAAGGAATCGAAGGCCAAGCCCTCTGCCTTCACTGGCACCCTCAATAATTCCAGGTATATCGGCCATCACAAACGATTTCCCTTCACGATAGCTGACTATTCCTAAATTTGGTTCCAACGTTGTAAATGGATAATTGGCAATTTTGGGTTTTGCCTCCGACACCACCGAAAGCAGGGTGGATTTTCCGGTATTAGGAAAACCTACCAGCCCCACATCGGCCAATAGCTTTAACTCCAGAATTACCCAGCGCTCCTCGTAAGGTTCGCCCGGTTGCGCATATCTGGGTGCCTGATTAGTGGCCGATTTAAAATGGACATTGCCCAGGCCGCCTCGACCTCCCTTTAACAGAATCGCCTCCTGCCCATCATCTGTTATATCGCAAAGATATTCCCCGGTATGTGCATCGTAAGCCACGGTACCGCAAGGCACCTCTATAATTCTGCTAATCCCCTTTTTCCCAGATCTCTGCGCTTTTGATCCGCTTTCGCCGTGGCCTGCGAAAACATGTCGTTCGTAGCGAAGATGCAGCAGTGTCCAGTAGTTACGATTACCCCTCAGAATAATGTTGCCGCCATCACCTCCGTCTCCTCCATCGGGCCCACCTTTCGGGATATACTTCTCTCTCCTGAAATGAGCTGAGCCTCGCCCTCCTTTACCCGATCTGCAAAAAATCTTAACGTAATCTACAAAATTTGTTTCCGCCATCCTTACACAACTAACTGATCTATTTCGTCTTCAATTGCATTAAATATTTCATCAACTGTACCTGTTCCACGGATCACTCTCAAAATGCCTTGTTCTTTATAAAAATCCTTTAAAGGAGATGTCTGATTGTAATAAACCCTCAGTCTCGATTCAATAGTCTTTCGGTTATCATCTTTCCTGCCTGAGATTTGCCCTCTTTTAAGCAATCTGTCAATCAGTTCCTCATCCTCCACATCCAAGCTTATCACAACATTCACATCTTCATCGTGTTTCATAAGCATTTTACTTAATGCTTCGCCTTGTGTAAGTGTCCGTGGAAAACCATCGAAAATAAAGCCTTTAATTTTGCCGTTCCTTTCAATAAGTTCTTCTAAGATATCAATTACTACATCATCTGGTACCAGCTCTCCTTTCGACATATAGGACTCAGCCAATTGTCCCAATTGCGAGCCTGCTCTGATCTCACTCCTAAGTATTTCTCCGGTGGAAACGTGTTTGAGTCCGTATTTCTCAACAAGTCTAGCACTTTGTGTCCCTTTTCCCGATCCCGGAGCACCAAAAATAACAATATTCAACATATACTATCTGTTTTCTCAATCTGCAAAGATAGACATTTTGATTCGTTTAGTATTTATACTGACATCATTATTCCGCTTTTATCCATAAAAACAATGAACTAATCTAATCATCTGAATGTTTATCAATAGAAGTCAAACTATAACATAGTCATATAATGAAGAAAGATGAATTCAAAGAAAAGACACAGAAAGTTTTGAACGATCTGGCCGACTATATTTCAAAACTTGAAGATAAAGCCGGAGAGATAGCTGATGACGCAAAGGAAGAATACCGGGAGCGGTTAGAAAAACTGAAAGAAATAAGGGAAACCCTTTCAATCAAATTAGATGAGTATGAAAATGTTGCCGACAATAAATGGGATGTGATAAAAGAGAGTGCCGGCAGTTTCATCTCTACTGTAGCCGATGCATGGAGAGAGAATTACGATAAGGTTGCTGAAGCATTTAAAAAAGATAAATCCACAAAAAACACTGATACCGAAGAAGATTCAGATGCTCCCGACTATTATACAAACCGGGATGATTAGGTTTAAAATTCAAATACAGGCATACTAAATTAAGAGAAGATTGAAGTTCCCTGGCATTATCATTGATTGATCACCGGACTGCGCTGTTGGTATTGGCTGAAAGCATTTTAAATTGATATTCAGCATGATATAACATATCGGCCCGGGGTGGAGAGTAGATGGTTGTGTAAATAAAACTGTTTCAGGTTTCAATTTCACCTTTATTCCACTTGACAGGCCTGCAATTGGTGAATGTAATGAATTACCCGGAATGTTTAAACGACATTCGGGTTTTTGTTTTTTTATATTTTAAAACATTTATTATCTTTGCTTTTGCCCACAAATTGAAACACAATGGAAAGCCTCTCAGGCGTGTAATCCGTAATTAATCGGATTCCGGTATTCAATTCCGGTGGGCACACATTTGAGAGGTTTTTTAATTTTCTATGAAATACGATTTTGTTGCCGTTGATTTCGAAAATGCCGATAGCGATCAGTTCGCATGTTCTGTTGGAATTGTAGCCGTTAAAAACAATGTAGCAGTAGAAGAAGTTTACCATCTCATTCAACCCCCAGGAAATAGATACGGGGAAACTCAAAAAATTATCCATAAGATTTATCCAAGTCATACGGAAAACTCCCCCACCTTCGAAGAGATTTGGCCAGAAATTGAAAAATATTTCTCCGACCAACATTTGGTAATGCATAATGCACCAACGGATAGATCGATCCTACATAAGACGCTTTCCTATTATTTTATTGAAATACCTGATTACACTTACAGTGATACTTGCTTTGATTTAGATTGTGGTAAAATAAGCTTGCCAATTTTAGCAAAATCCTACAATATTAAATTTGTAAACCACCATAATGCATTGGAAGATGCGAGAGCAACCGCACAGATTTGGTTAAAACATATAAATGGAATTACTCCGGATCAACAAATTATTGACAAAGAGCGTGACAAACCCAAAAAAGGACTTTACGCTGATAAAAAACTTGATCCGGATTTATATAAGAAAGATCTATCGAAAGCCGATAAATCAAGTCCATTCTATGACAGGAAGGTGGTAATCACAGGTGATTTTTCGGATAGAATAAAGATGGCGAGGAAGTTAAAATTAATGGGTGCAGATATCAACTCTAATATAACCAGAAAAACTCATTTTGTTATAATTGGAGATAATCCAGGACCAAGAAAAATGGAGACCCTCAACAAATTGAGATTTGATGGCTACAGCATAACAACTCTGTCTGAAGATGACTTAAATAGAATATTTGAAGGCAACCTATGTAAAAACAACCCTGTCGGTCAACAGTCAAGCAGTAAATATAGAGAGAAATAAAAAAATCCAACACTAACAAGCAGTGCTGGATCATGAACTTGGAGGTACCTGGCGCACCACAATTAACCTTATCATTCAAACAGTTACACCTTATCGGTATATAATCGGTAGGGTTTTTCATACTTATACCTTAATTAAATATCATGTTCTGCAGTAGCATTCTGCAGATCATTTTTTTTGGAGCTGGTCAATCTGCATATCTCTTTCTTGAGATCATTATTCTCGATTGCCAACTCCTCAATACGCTTTAATAGCCACTCTGGTGTTAATTCTGATATATTGTTATCAGGTGAGTTATCTCTTCTTTTCAATGGCTCTTTGCCGAACAATAACCAATCAGGGTTAACATAAACAAATGTTGACAAAATATTTCTTACAAGGTCTAAACTCGGTTTATTTCGCTTCGTTTCTGTGACATTTCTTATAGTTTGGCCAGAAAACCCAGTTTTCACACCAAATTTATCAGCACTTCCATTAGCTTCAATATTAACCAGATACCTTATTCTTTCAGAAATATCGTTCATATTCACATATTTTAACCCTACACTTGTTGGTTTATCCCAACAGTTGTTTATCTTTGCAAGTGTTCGTTTTAAACGGTACAAATGTACGGAATAAACGAACAGTTGTAAATAGCAAATATAGACTATTTTTTGAAAGATATGGCAAACAAGACTCAAAACATCCACAGTTTTAAAAAGGGTTACGGCATGATCCCATACCGGGATATCCGCAAAGCGAGAGAAGAGATAAAAGAAGTATTGGGTATTTCTGCCCGCTCGCAATGGTATCAGCGTCTTAACGGCAACATCATTCCTAATGTTGAAGAGAAAGATGCTATTGAAAAGATTTTTGCGAAATACAAAGTAAAAAAATCTGACGTTTGGGGGGAATAGCCATGAATGCCGAGGCCAAGTTAACAAGAAGAGAAACTCAGGTTGGCAAATTACTTGCCTGGGGAGCATGCAAAAAAACAGTAGCAGATCGATTATATATATCGGTGCATACGGTTGAAAATCATGTTCGCAATATTTTCGAAAAAACAGAATGCCGTAGCGTTAATGAATTTTCTGCCTGGTATTTCTGCACACATTTTGGCATAAGTATGGAGCTTTCTCCACTTAAAAATATTGTAGCTGTTTGTTTGTTAATTATTTATATGTCTGGTGATATCATGCAGTCAACAGATGCATTTACACGCAACAGATCACGTAGAAGTACAAATGTAACAGAAAGACTTAGATCTAGGAACAGGAGAGACGAATTAGACTTAACTTTTTCTGATGTATTATGATAGAGAAATTATTCAACTTAGTTTTTGATCCCAATGAACGCTCACTAATTCGCTCGCGATGCAGAGCTGAGCCCTGGATAACTGCAAGAAAGGCATGGATGCTCTTCGCATATATGAATAATTATAGCATAAGAGATATAGGATGGTGCTCAAATAGAAACAATCGACAAACGCGCTATTTAATTGATAAGGCAGAAGAACTGTATAGCGTAAATGATAGAGATTTACACAATTTTATTAGAAGATATGAAACAAAAGTGGAAAGTACTGGTGGAGTCAATTCAAAAGTTAATCGATGATGACGCTGTTGTTATGAATGGCTTGAGAAATGGATCAGACATAAATAAAATAAAAAAGAATTTTCAACGCAATGTTAAAAATATTGGCGTGTTAATTGAAGAATTTGGAATGTTTGTTCCTGATCCGGAGCGTGACGAAATTGAGCTGCCTTTTGATAGTGTTGAATTTTCTGAAGCTTGGAGCGATTATAAAGAATTCTTGTTCGAAGTATATAATATAGTTCTGGTACCGGTGGAAGAAAGACTTCGATTAAAAAAGCTTTTTAGGATCTCTAAGAAAAATGAAGAAACGGCACTTGAATATCTTGAATTCTATATCACATCCAGATACAAATCAATTTTCGCACCTAAGGATTTTCAATTTAATAACGATGAGCCGGGTGATGAAGCTCCAGTAAAAGATGAAACATTCACATTAAATAGAAACACTTTATAATCATGTTAAAAGAATTAAGCAAAGAGACACACGTATTTCTGAAAACAGAAGACAGTTTTACTTCTATATCCAAGCGCCCCAGAGATAACAAATACCAGGTATTCACAACAAAGAAGATCACTTCACAAATGGCTGATGATATCAATAATCTCTACGGAGCGAATCTTGAAGTAACCAGAATCAACTTTGACCAGGGTTTTCTGATTATCAAGCTGAAAAATAAATCAACTTACAAACACATAGTAAAAGCAATTAAATCTGTGCTTTATGGCAAAAGTTAATCCACACGTTAAGCGCAGGTATAACTTATGTTACCGAGCCAGGAAGAAAGGATATAAAATAATAACACCGACTCGCACCATCTACCGGCCTAATGTAATAGACAGCAATATAGAGAAACAATTATATGAATTTGGATTCGCAGTACAACTAACAATTTACGATCATGAGTGATTTAAAACAGCAAATATTTGATAGATACCCAAGCTGGCCTGCATTTCTTCAGGACCAGTCACCTGAGCAACTGATAGTGAATTACGACTTCGTGAATAACTTCAATGATGTGTACACTACCTCAGATATTACTCTTAAACTTCTTACAGAATTATACAAGCTGAAGAAATCTTATGCCGGTTACGAATACCTTGAACGCTGGCTGAATTTCCTGAATGATTTTCTAAATATCAACAAAGGCCTTCAGCCGGGAGTGATCAAACAACTCTCTTATATCCTTTACGCAAAATATAGTCATTTCAGACTATCGGATATGAAGCTTCTTTTCAATTACATCCTTGATAGCCGTTACGGAACGTTCTACGGAAGCATAGACACACAACGCATTTCATCGAGCTTTTTCGGTTATAACAACGAGAGAAAAGAGGCTTTTACTAAGATAGAAAAGGAAATTGAAGAACAGCAAAAACAATCAGGACGTGACACACCCTCACAGCTGCCTGATTACAACAAACATCCTAGCCTGATGAGATACTCACCAATTGAGAAGATAAGAGAACTGGCTAAATCTAAAACAATATGAGACTAACGCTTTCATTATACTGTACAAACAATTCTGAATCCAAACTTGCACACGGCAAAGCTCAAAAGCTTAAGCAGATGCTTGAACGATTCGACAGTCTTAATGTGAGCACAATTGAATTCTACGATATACTGAGAACAATTAAAAGCAATGTAGAAGCTATTGATAGATATTATCGAAATTCTGATTCAATCATAATAAACATTTCCTGCATGATTCCGGGACCAACGCACATAATAGAATTCAGATCTAATCTATACAGATCATTATTAATTGCAAAGCAGTTTTACACATAACTTTTTTTCATACAACAGCCTAAGCTGTGAAGCTCCGGCTGTTATTTTTTAAACACTCAATATTAACAACATGAAAAAGATAGAAAACATCCTCTTTGCTCATGGTGCTGACATCGCAACAAAAGTAATTACAGCGCTAATTGCTGTATGGGTAATAGTAATAATTGCAAAAATAATAATATGAGAACAATAGAAGATATAAGTAAAGAAAAGGAGGATTGATCATGGATAAAATAAAAGTAACATTAGTCAATTCAGGACAAGATTTTCAAAGTTTCATTTGCGATGAAAGCGGCAAGATAATAGAAGTCAATCCAGAGTCACATTTACCATCAATATGGTTAGGATCTTATCTTCCTATTAATGACGACAAACTAATGCAAGAAGGCAATTATTGCCCTATAAGAAAGGCTTATAGTTCCAGTTTCGGATATTTAAGACATATAATTGTAAAAATAGAAAAATTATGAAAGGAATACTATTTACAGAACCAAATTTCAACCGGACAGTTCAGGGGTCGAAAAAACAAACACGAAGAATCATTGCGCCACAACCTGACGATGATGGGCTGCATAATCACACTATTTACCCAATGTCAAGCGATATGACTGGTTTTTGGGGAACAGTAGAAGAAACAGGAGAACATAAGGAGTTTAAACCCCGATTCAAGGTAGGCGAAGTGGTGTTTTTGAAAGAGCCATATCAGTATGCTATTCTTCGAGGGTCGGGAGGTTACGGTTATTATTATGGACACGATAAAATAGAAGACTATTCAGAAGATACATCGTGGTTCTGTGCCAACTATGACGACCTTTTTGAATTTCATAAAAAATATAACAAGTATAGGGATAAAAAGATAAACAAGCTATTCATGCCCGAAAGTGCGGCACGTTACTTCATTGTGATTACAGGAGTTAGAGCAGAGAAATTGCAGAATATAAGCGATGATGATTGCATTAAAGAGGGTGTAATTCAATTTAGACAACCTATTGAACCACACTGTGTATATGGATATGAAGTTGATGATCCTACGATAAATGATGTTTGGTTTATTACTCCACAAGAAGCGTATGCCTCAATTATCAACTCAATTCTGTGGGAGAGCAACCCTTGGGTATGGGTGTATGATTACGAACTAAGTAAATAATAAATAACATGGCAAAGCTTGAGAGAGATCGAAATAATTATTAAATAAATATAACATTATGGCACTAAATTTCAAGAATGTACAGAATGCATACAAAGTATTCAACGAATTAAAAAAAACAGTACTTCCGGAACTTGATATCCCGTCATGGCCCGAAGATATGCGAGAATGGCAGGAGAAAGAACGGAAAAATCCCGAATTATGTAAGGTTTACGGCTTTGACAAAAAATGTGATGATGGCTGGGAGAGCCTTGTTTTCTTTGTCAAAAACCCGTCAGAAGAATTAAAAACTAAATTCAGTGAACTGAAATCTTTTGTGCACAATAGCGCAATGTCAGAACCATATTCCAAAAATTCAGAAACTTGGATCTTTGGGTGGTTTTAAACTTAATAAATTAGAACAACAGTCCGACTATTTCTAAAAAACAGGCAAAAATTAGAATTAGCGAATAAATAAATCAAAAATGAAAACATACGTATTGACAGTGAGTAGAACATTTCCGAGCACGCACAATCGTAAAGGGGAGCAGACATATTTTATCGAAAAAATAGGCAGGGCGTTAGGAAAAGGGAAGGTAGAAGTGTATGAAGAATTTGGGCAGGATATATCACCTAAACTTCACACAATTCGTGCAAATTATCCTCTATGGAAAAAGCGATTTAAGGAGATAGAGAAAGGCAAAGCGTGTTTGTCGTTGCGATATTGGAGCGGCAAACCATACAAGAGCAAACAGATTGAATTTGCGAGATTGACGAAAGAAGATGGGATTGGGTTGCAGATAGTAGATTTACGCGATGATGCGGGTGTAGAGCATTTAGCGAGTATACGTGACTGTTTTAAAGCTGACGACAGAATTGCTAAAAATGACGGACTAATTTTTGATGACTTTAAGGAGTGGTTTAAGGGATACGATTTGAATAAGCCAATGGCAATTATACACTTCACAAAATTCAGATATTAACAAATGAGCATAATTAAACTACCTGAGATTAACGCCGGTGCCCTGGAATTCGTGGATGATCGTAT
This sequence comes from Proteiniphilum propionicum, assembly GCF_022267555.1. Classification (NCBI taxonomy): domain Bacteria; kingdom Pseudomonadati; phylum Bacteroidota; class Bacteroidia; order Bacteroidales; family Dysgonomonadaceae; genus Proteiniphilum; species Proteiniphilum propionicum. The sequence continues at coordinate 1,578,734 of NZ_CP073586.1, read as the reverse complement.
ACAGGACATTGTAGACACCATTAACGAGGCATTTGTTGTGAGGACATCATGTCTGGATCCAAGCAAATTTAGCATTGAAAGTAAAGATAAAAGCAGATACCGGTACCAACCAACAATGGACACTTTGTACCTATATCTTAAAGGTATTGGAAAATCAATTTCAAGAACAGATCTTCGCATCATGCTTAGAGATCAGAATTATTTTGACCAGGAGAATCCTATACTTAATTATTTTGATAAGATAAGAGGGACGTATAAAGGTGAGAGTCACATAGACAAGCTTTGTAACCATATAACTCCGAGATCATTTGATAAAGAGCCTGACTATTATCGTGAACGTATGAATTTCCTTATTCGTAAATGGATGGTTGCAAGCGTGGCCCAGTGGAAGGATGGAATTCCTAACGCTGTAGCACTCGGTTTTATATCAATGGAGGAATATATCGGAAAAACATTTTTAACCCGCTTCTTTCTGCCTGAATCGCTCGAGGGATACTATGTTCAGCCTGAGAATGACAGTAGATTTTCATTATCCGATGTTTTCACACGCTATCTGATAGTTTGCTTTGATGATCTGGTAGGTATTAATAAAGGTACGGCCAGGATAGAAGAATTTAAAAAGTATACACGCTCGCAAATGATCTTGGTGCAAAGACGTAACGATGAGTTTCCAACGGAACGTAACAGGGTTGCAGTGCCAATGTTCACAGCTAACCGTACAGCAGAAATGGGCGGTTTCCTGACGCAAAATCACGGTACTAGCCGATACGGCACAATAGAGGTCGAGAAGATTGATAAACGCTACTCTCAGCGAGTTAAAGTTGATCAAATGTGGGCTGAAGCATTGATGTTGTACGAAAACTCAGAGTTTGATCCATTCTACAGCGATGAATACATTCAGGAGCTGCAGGAGTACAATCAAAGATACCTTATCCAGACAGACGAAGAGAAGTATGTGAAGCTTTATATACTCCCTCCTGATGATGAAGAAGACGAAGAAGCCGAATGGCTTACAGCAAGCGATATTGTACACCGGTTAAGGAAGGAAAGAAAGATTCTGTCGGCCGATCGAATGAGAGTTACACCTCAGACAGTAGGTAAAGCATTAAGTTCTTTAGGATTTAAAAAAGAATCTAAGCGCGGACCAAAAAAGAATTACCCTGAGTATAAGTATAGAGTTAAATTTAATTTTTAATGATTATGGGTATGATGATGGGTGATGCATGTATTATATGTATAATATACTTATTATTAGATAGTTATAATAATATATATTTTTTTATGCACGTAAATATTTTATTTACAAAAAAAGCTCACTACTTACTACAACCACTTTCAAATCTATTACAGTATTATGTTTGCTGTGTAGTAGGCTGTTTAAACAAGTTACTACAAAGTTACTACAATTTTTTAGGTGTTTGCTTGCATACTTCAATACAAATGCCTATATTTCAATTAGATATACATCTTGTAGTATGTAGTAAGTAAATTAAAATTACGAGAATATTATTTTTTTTCACTACTTATGAACGACAATAGACCATACATTACAATCAACCTAAAACCAATTTTGCACGACTTCATGCTGCATGAATTTAACAGCACTGAAGATGGCGCAATACTGCTAACAGAAAGGCACGACATAGGGCGTTACATTAACACTATGTGGTCAGTATCCGACAAACCGGTTAAGGAAAAAGAGTATATGTTTCCGGTGAAGATGATCATCCCACTCAAGTCAAATAGTGCCTACATCCTTAAATACAACTTCATTCATGTTACTACATGGAAGCACGTACAAATTATCAACTACATAGAGGCAGAATTTCAAAGGAGAATTAAAGATTACTTCTCTATCGGATATGAAAAGAAATTTAAGCAGGTGGACATTATAAATGGGTTCCTTCAGGCTTACAACATTAAGAATAATCAATTGAATTTCGATCAGGTGAAGAAATTAGATTACAGAAATCGTTACCGTTTTAGAGAATCAATCGCAAAATCGATAGAAGCATCTATAATTCAATGAGTTAAAAACAATTTCACTGAAATGTGAATAAAATCAAACAAATCAATTAACAATTTCACTGATATGAAGCGTAGCAACCAAGATTTAAGAAACAGCATCTGTAAAATATATTACAGCCCTGCAAGTGAATGTTCGATGATAGATGTACCGGGGCAGGATTGGGTGCAAGTAACTACAAGTTGGGAGCCACTTGATTTTTTGAGTGCTGAACTCAAAGAAGAGGAGCCTATAAAAGGAGAAATGATTAATCAGGAAATCAATATTCGCATTTTGGGTAAAAGTGCAGAAATTGATAAACAGCTTAACGATATTGTTTCAAAACCTGTTCTTTTACTAATAGTGTATACTAATGGTGAAAATAGGGTTGTAGGTAATACTGAAAATCCTGTTGTATTATCACAAGAAAATGCGGGTGTTTTACCAGGAACAAATTTGTATTCAAAACGCACATCTGCCGAAAAGGCTAAAATAATGCAGTCCTTTTGAATGCACCGATTTCATTGTAAAATTGCAGTATAAAAGCTTTTACAATGAAATCGAATTATTTAATAACTACCTTACTTCGTGGAAAATGGTTTATCGACCACAGAGTTGATATTGAAACAAGCGAAATAATTGATAAGATCCTCAAGAGAGGTTTCGCTGGTGAGACTTCAATTTTGTCGGACAATAAACCTTTTTCTTATTCAATAATATCTACTAACGGTGCCATTCCAGTGGCTCAAGATATACCGGAAGGAATTCCATACGACACTACGGCAGTTTTCTTGATTGAAGGTATCATGTTAAAGCAAGGCTCATTAAGTCATTACGGCACTACAGAAATTGCAGCTTCTATCCGAAAGGCAGTTGAACACGACAGAATTACCAGCATAGTTTTACGAATTGATTCAGGCGGTGGGGCAATTGACTCCATTGCTCCATTGGTTGATGTTATACAGCTTGCACGTGAAAAAGGCAAACCGGTAGTAGCATCATGTGACCTGTGTGCCAGTGCTGCCTACTTTGTTGCTACCTATTGCAATGAAATTCATGCCGACAATGATATTAGTGCAGAATTCGGCTCAATTGGTGTGATGATGTCATTCCGAGATTATCATAAATACTACGAAAAGGAAGGAATTAAAGAACATCGTATATATTCAAACCTAAGTGAGCATAAGAACCAACCTCTTGAGCTTGCAATTCAGGGTAAATATGACATGATCAAAGAGGAAATGCTGGATCCGCTCGCAGTTAGATTTCAGAAAGCAGTTACTGAAAATATGCCAGGACTTGACACTAAGGTTGAAGGGATCCTTTCCGGAAAAACATTTTATGCAGATGCTGCACTTAAAAATGGAATGATACACGCTATAGGTGATCTTGATTTCTCAATTGCCAGGGCACGCAAATTACGTGAGAGTAGCTTAATTAATAAATATACGAACTCCTAAATTTTATTGAAATGTTTAAACAAATTCTTGCATTAGTTCTATCAAAATTAGGAATGAGCCAGCTTCCTGTAAATAAGGAAGGTAGTTCATTCTTAACTGATGATATGAAGGCTAAGCTGACAGAAGAATGGGGCGACAAATTTGTCACCAAATTCGAAACTGAATTGGCAGAAGCCGAAAAGGCCGGTGTTAAAATTGATGCTGAGTCTGAAGATGTGATCGCGCTGAGAAGTCAGCTCGACAAAATGAAAACGGATCTCGATGCCGCTTTAAGCAGCAAAAAGGAAACTGCCGCTGAAAAGGCAGAACTTGAAAAGAAAGTTGAATTACTTTCTAAAACAGAAGAAACAGACAAACCAAAAGAAATTCCTGTAGGTAATATGGGCGTAAAAAGAGAATTCAAGCCCAATATGGGGTATGCTCACAATAAATACGTTGACGCGTATTTTCGTGGTGATGTTGGTGCAATGTATTCAACCGACACAACAATTGATACAGCCGAACTTCAAACTGAGTTTGGTAAGTATGTAGCCGGTGGAAAAGTGGATATCATGCGCTCTCTCATGGGTGATCTGACAGACACTCAATTCATGACCACTATCGTAACTGATAAAACTGAATGGCGTGCGGCTCAGGCTGACATCGATTCTGTACTTCAGCAATTCACTCCCTACTGGACACCTTCCGGTAAAGTAACTTTCTCACCTATCACTATTAAGAATTTCTTCTTGAAAGTGAACCAGCCAATTAAACCTGCTGATATAATTGATCAGTATTTGGGTTACATGTATGATGAAAATCTGACACCTGATCAGATGCCAATTGTGAAATACATCGTTGACGAACTGATCCTGCCAAAATTGGCCGAAGATCTTCAGGTGGCAATGGCAAAGGGTGAATTTGTTGAATTTACGCCTGCTGGCGATGGAACTGCAGCTTCTGAAGGGCATGTTCTTGCATCTATGGACGGATATGTAACTCAGCTTACTAAGTTGAAAGCTGATGTTGGAAACAAAGTAACTTGGTTGCTTGACGGTGTTGCTCTTTCTCGTGAGAACATTCTTGAGTCTATTGAAGGTATTGTTTCTTCAATTGCTCCCAAATATCGCAACAAACGTTTGCCGATATATATCGACCCTGACCTGGTACGCTTGTATAACTTGGCTTATCGCGACAAGTTCCCGACTACCAAAAATCAGGATGTGAATGAAAACCGTTTGGACTTCACAAACTTCTACTTCCAGCCAATGGATGGAATGATTGGCACCGGTGCATTTGTGCTTACTCCAAAAGAGAACTTCAAGCACACAATGAGCAAAAATCATAACGAAGTTAAGATCTACCTGCAGGTACTTAACTACGATGTGAAAGTATTCATCGAGTTCCGTAAAGGTTGCGGATTTGCAATTCAGGAAGCTCTGTTTGCATACCTGCCTCCTGTTGAAGAGCCTGAAGGTGGTGTATAACCAATAAAGTCGGGGGATAACTCCCCCGGCTATATTTTATTAATGTTGAACAATATAAAAATTAAATAAAATGCCTTATACATTTGTTTCAGTACCCCGAAAGGATGCGAATCAAGGTCGGCCAACTCCCAAGAAGAAATTTGTTATGATTTTTGATTGGGATGATGTGGCAGTATATAAGCGCGATCTGAAAAATGTTCGCGTGACCGACTTCACATTCAAGGAAGGGAAAAAACCTATAGGCGTGTACGCTTCAGCAAGCACTATTAATCCTTATCAGGAAAGTAGTGGTGAAGCACGCCAGGCAGGTTTTCTTCAGCATGTAGATTTCACTCACCCAGGCACTGACGAAGATTTTGATGCGTTTCTTGAGAACAATATCAATCGTGATTTGGGTGCAATTGTGATACCATGCGACGGTGATGATGCCCGCATAGCTGGCACGCCATGTGTTCCACTTGTTATGACTGCAAATTCTCAGGACAATAATGAAGGTAAAAATCATACCGTACAGCTTGTTTCGGAAATGATTGGAAGTGTTTTAGGACACATTTCTAAATCTTTGCTACCTGAAACTGATGATCCTGATATTAATGCAGCGTTAGGATTACCGGTAGTTGAAAATCCCGGAGTTTAATCTCTTAATACTTGCTTTGTGTTGTGTAAAGCCGCTCGGTTATGCCTGGCGGTTTTTTTTTGTCCTTTTAAAACAGTAGTTGCAATTGCATCTTTGTATAGCATTAATTATAATTAAATTATAGAACTTATGACAACAAAAAAAAGTGCACCAAAAAAGGAAGCGATTTCAAAACCTGCTGAAATAATCGCGGAAAAGGAACTTCAGATTTCGGAAAGTGAAGTGAAAGTACTGGAAGATGAAGAAGTAAACAGTAAGCCAATTGTTCTACTTATTATGGGTAATGACAAATTGCATAGGTTAGCAGCTGATAAAATAGTAAAACATTACCAGGGCGAACTTTCTGCAATACCAACAAGCATCAACCTAAATGGTGAAGAATCGTTGGTTGAAAAAATTGTGAATTTCATTTCTACATGGGAAAATGAAGAAATCATTCTAATGGATGGAATCATCCCGGTAAACAATTTCACCAGAGCAGACGTGGAGGCTATATATGCAACACTATCAAATGGGAAATGGAATTATTCTGTTCATGCACCGGTACTGCTTGAGCGCAGCAAGATTGTTGAACTCCTTGAAGAAATGCCTGAGATTGAAGATAAAGATTTTGTTCCTGCATACGTTAATAAATTTCATGCAGACAAACTACCAATTGTAATGTTTTGGGGGGAAGATACTTTCACTCTACCAATAGTGAGTGAAAATCCATCACACAAAACTCTCAACTCATGTTTGGAGTATAAACGTTGGTTTTGGGTTTCCGAGAAATCAACTCATGCAGTAACCAAATACTTTGCAGATAGAGAAGTTTAATTTGATGTTGCTATGAAAGAAGAAATTCAGAATTGGTTAGATAACGATCAGGATCCTTTCTCCGGTATAAATTTACTTGAGAAATATTGCCCCGATAAGATCTTTGTGAGGCTGATGAAAATCAACCCACATAAAAACAAATCTAAAATTGTGAGTAAACTCGCAGAAATAGCCAATTTAAACTATAGTGAAAGAAAATCAAAGGCAAAGGGGCAGACACGAAAGGGAAAAAGCTTCAGAGAGGAATTTCCATTTCTCTCATCACCAACATGCCCAATTGAGTTGAAAGCACTGATAACTGATAAATTTTCTTCTTTCTATGCATATCGAGATCTTCACGAAAAACTTTTTGACTGCACCACGGCAGATGAATGCGCCGATACTGCAGCAAAGTTGCTCGATAACTACCATGAAAACAGGATGATTTACGTTGAGCTTACCTACTTTAAAAAACATAATTCGCTCCTGGGGAAACATCCTGTTTTCTCTCATTATCGCAAAATAAAAGAGCTTCACAACCTATCTATTAAAGATTTGGTGTTAAAACAAAGGCAGTTGCAACATAACGTTTGGCGTATAGAAAGCGAAATAAACAAAGGTGATAAACCACATCTTTTGGAAGAACGCAATCGCAGACTTGAAGAAAAGAAGATTGAACTGGCTGAAGTGGACCGACTATTAAATTAAACTATGATGAGCTCAGATATAATTAAACAAGCAACCTGGGATGACAATTCCGCTCCGGAATGGATAGAAAAGATTAACTGGGAAGAATATGATCAATTTGCTTATGTAGGTTACAAACCTGAGCAAATTGCAATGTATTACAACATTGATAAGCACGAATTCATGTTCTATTTCATGATGATAGACAGCAAGCTTAAATATCATTATGATCGTGGGCAATTGGTTGGCCAGGCTAAGGAAGGTGCTGATATGATAAAGAAGTCCGGAAGCAATGCCATACAAGCGCAAAGGCTCGATAAACTTCGCTCTGATATAGATTTCGAGAACGCTAAAAATGATATAATCTATGGCGGATTTTAAACGAAGTTATTTTTCTGAGCTCCAGGACTTCATTCAGGGTGGTAGCAAGGCAGAACTCACAAAAGAAGCCGAACGCTACCTTGATGTTTTATATTTGTTGATGAATCTTAGGCGAAAATATGGAAAAGAAAACGCTATTTCTTTCATTCAGCGACCACCATTTGAAATAAAATACCGTCGTGCCAGGCTAATGTATGACGAAGCCGTTAACCTATTCTATGCAGACGATGGCATTGAGCGTGAAGCTATGAATAACATGATAGCTGAAGATCTGTTTAAAGCAGCTCAGGTTGCGCTTAAAACAGCAAAAACCTCAAAGGATCTGGAAGTATATGGCAAACTTATAATGCAGGCACGTGCAGCAAAAGGTCTCGACAAAGAGGAAGCTCCAAAACTTCCTGAAGAGTTTTATAAGAAGCCTATTAAGGTGTATTCACTGGATCCAACAGTACTTAAACTTGAAGCTGCAGATCGTGACGCGCTCGCTGCAAGAATTGATAATATGGAAATTAATGAAGATGAAAAGGTAAGGTTAAAGAGAGATGCCCAGGTTGAAGATGTTGATTTTATAGAAATGTTTGATGAGCAGGAAAAGAAAACTAGACACGAAGCGTGAAGATGTTGAAGTGAGATTCAGTAACTGGCTCTCTCAACTTCTTGCTATAATGATGCCCAGGGTGCTGGCGCTTATTGCCGGGCGTGGTACCTCCAAGACTGTAGATATACTTGTTGAACGTATCCAAGAAGCTGCATTTGAGTGTGCCGGTGCTCCATTCGCATTTGTGAGTGATACATATACCAACTTGCATAAAAACGTAATACCATCGCTCCTGGAAGGATTCAGAATAAAAGGCTGGGAAGAAGATATTCATTATGTAATCAACAGAGAACCTCCAAAAGAATGGAAGAATAAAATGTATAATAAGGTTTCTTCATGGAAGCACACCATGGTATTCTTCACCGGGTTCAACTTCACATTTATTTCGCTTGACAGACCTGCTATTGGTGCCGGTAATAGTTACGTGGGTATGTTTGGTGATGAAGTGAAATACTTTCCACAGCAACGTATATCAAACATCCTTAAAGCCGTACGTGGTTATAAAGTTAGGTTTGGCGATTCTGCATTCTACAGATCTATTACTTTCACTACCGATATGCCTGATCCAAACAATATTGGTGAACACGACTGGCTGTTGAAGTATGCTGAGATGAATGATAAGGAGAAGATCCTTAATCTCATTCAAACAGGCTTCGTTTACAACGAAACAAAAAAGGAATATGCAAATGCCCTGGCAACGAATAACAAGCGTGAGGTGAACCTTGCAGGGCGCAACATGCAACGATGGGAAGAACGCTGGGTTAAATGCCGAAAACAAACATCATTCTTCTGGATTGCCAGCTCATTTGTCAACGCAGATATATTAAGCCTGGGATGGTTTGATGATGAGTTTGGTGTGGGGCTTGAAGGCGTAAGTTCTTCAATACTGTCAATTATACCAAAGCTATCAAGTGTATCAATGTTCTATGCAGGATTGCAGGAAAGGCACTTCTATAACGATGGCACCAACTATGATTACATAGATACCCTTAAGTTTGGAGAAGAGCCTGATTGTCGCGAACTCAAACACCTTGACACTCGTATTACACTTGAAGGTGGACTGGATGTTGGCAATACACTTTGGTTCCTTGTATCGCAAACAAAGCTTAACAAGATGCGAATTCTTAAGGAGATGTACACTCTTCCACCCAACTACATACGTGAGTTGGCCGATGAGTTTATCCGGTACTTTAAACCACACCAGCGCAAGCGCCTGAAGCTTTATTATGACAGAGCAGCTAACTCATACAAGAAGATTGGTCAGGATGTGGCCAGTCAGATCAAACGTGCCATTGAAGTAGATGGCGACGGCAAGCGTACCGGTTGGACAGTTCAGCTCATGTCCATCGGCCAGGCTAACATCGGCAGCAATGCCGAATATAACTTCATGATGGAATTAATGAGTGGCAAGAATCAGATCTTACCTCAATTACTTATCGATAGATCTGCATGTCCTAACCTTAAATCTCAGCTTGAGAAAACTAAAACCAAAACTCGCAATATGCGATCCGGTGGTAACATGATTGTGAAAGAAAAGAAAACCGATGGACTCCCGGCACATCGATTACCTAAAGAGTCGACAAACTTCACCGATGCTTTTAAATATCTATTATGTCGCAGGAACTACCTTGCAGCAGTTAATAACAAGCGATTAGGAGCATCCACTTCAATAAGCGCCGGTTAAGCAACCATTACTCATTATCAACCCAAGCCTTCAGTAGACCTCTGAAAGCTTTTCATTGTGCCTGTAAACCGCTACTGTGGCTCGGTGTGGCTGGTCGCGCAGGTCACATTTCCCCGGGGCGGGAGGGGGTGCAATTGCAACCCTAAGTCAGAGCGGGTCGGGCAGAGTAACCTGACACTGATTTTGGAATAGATATTCAAAAGGCTTAAAAGCAAGTTATCAGGTACTTATGATTTCATGAGGTGAAAAAGAGGTGAAATATCGTTGTTTTTGAGGGTAAAGTTGTGTTTTTATGCTTAAAAAGCATGATAAAAGAATTAGGAATTAGAGTTAAAAACATTTTATCCTAATAAATAATGATGATTTTAGAGTAAGATTAAATATATTATATTTTTTTATATTTTGAAACATTTGTTATCTTTGCTTTTGCCCACAAATTGAAACACAAAGGAAAGCCTCTCAGGCGTGTAATCCGTAGATAATCGGATTCCGGTATTCAATTCCGGTGGGCACACGCTTGAGAGGTTTTTTATTTTACTATGAAAAACGAAATTAAAATTACTCCTGAAGGATTAAAGTTGATGATAGCCATTTCTAATGGAGGATATTCTGATGGCTTTTATGGCAAAGAATTAGTTTTTACAAAAGGCTTTGAAGGAGATCTTCAATATCTATTTCAAGCATTAGGTAACATTGGAGCATGTGCACGTTTAGGCGAAATAGAAAAAGAAGTATCTATACTTGTAGTTGCAAATAAATTATTAGATGAACCAAACTCTGATTTATATAATGATTTTGCAGAAGAGTTAAGCATACTTCTCAATCAGAGCAATAGCCCTTTTCTCAGACTAATATTTATGACAGAAGAGAATTTAATTGAAAGAATAGATAAACGTGCCTCTAATTTCAATGATGAAGCTCTTAAAGATTTCTTGAAAAAATATAAAGCCTCAAGAACTAAAGCGAAAAAAGTAATTAGACAAAATAAAAAGAGAGCTTCAAACAAAACAACTCCATCAGAATCAGATACAGATATCAAACAGAAAACTCTTTTTGATACAATTATGTGATATGGATAGAAAAATTAATTTTAAAATATAGTATCATGATTTTATTCTTAGCATTCATTGTAATTATAGCCATTGCAGTTATTATTATTTCTAAATCGAACGTAAGAGAAAAGAACAGTAAGGAAGAAAGTACAAAACATACTCAAAACTATAATGATGCCATTAGAAATATAACTATTGAAGTACCTGAAAAAAGCTCTACCGGTATAGGTAAATATCTAATACTTGATACAGAAACAACTGGTTTACCTGAAAAAAGCAGAATTTTCAAACCTAAAGATATTGAGTTCTGGCCTTATGTTGTAGAGATAGCATGGATTCTTGTAGATGAAGATGGCTTACTTGTAGATGGTGAAGATGCTATTTTAAAACAAAAAACATCAATCCCTTTATCAGCATCGAATATTCACAAAATAACTACTGCAAGAATGATGGAAGAGGGTAAGGATCCAACACAGATATATGATTCTTTATTATCTCAATTACAAAAATGTGAAATGATTATTGCTCATAACGTAAGGTTTGATATTGAAGTGTTAAAGGCAGATTTATTCAGACATGGCTTCGATTATAGGATTTTGGATGATAAGAATACTTATTGTACAATGGAAAAGGGCAAAGAGTTCTGTATAACATACAGTAATAGGGGTGCAAGAAAGAATCCAAGACTTGAAGAACTTTTTGGAGAGCTTTATTACAATAATAAATACATGTCTATTCTAAATGCACATTCAGCATTTAATGATGTACTGGTAACTTACAAGTGTTTTATGAAAATGAGAGATTTAGAGGCCCCATATCCGATTGAGCTAAGAACATCAATTGTTGAAAAAGATAAATCTTACGATGAAGAATTTGTATCAAAATGTGTAGAAAAGATAGATTCTAAAATATTTGAAGGAAAAACATTTGTAATAACCGGTGGATTCAAATACTTTTCTAGAGATGATTTAACGGAAATATTAGTTAGACTCGGTGGGTTGAAAAGAGGCAGTATATCATCTAAAACAAATATTGTTATAGTAGGTAATAATGGAGGACCGTCTAAATTAAAAAAAATAGAAGAGCAAAAGGAATTAAGAGATGATATAATGGTGCTAAAAGAAGATGATTTGCTGGAGATGATGAAGTAGAAATGAATTTTTGAATTTATAACCCCGGAATTATTCGGGGTTTTTTTATTTTTATAAAATACTGAATTGGCTATTGATCTATGCTATCTAAAAATCTCTTCAACTCATCCACAGAATTAAAACGTTTTAATTCTCCCTTGTAATCTATTAATGCAGTGAAGTCTGATGATGATTGAGAGGTAAATAATTCCGGTACAGTTACCTCCAATGCATCGGCTATTCTTTGCAATGTTTCTACAGTAGGATTACCATTAATTTGACGTGTAAGCGTATCTCGTACAATACCTATTCTATCTGACACTTCTTGCATCGTCAATCCTTTTTCTTTAATTATATCTTTTACTCTTAAATCAGCCATAGTAATATTTGTTACGATACAAAGATACGTTTATTCTTAACAGATACTACATCTTAATATCGTTAAATAATATTAAAACGGCATATTAGTACGCTTTTTATTTGTGCAATACGATATTATAATGTAGTTTTGTGCATCTATTAACGATATTATGTTGAATAACATTAATAATAACAGATATGGCACAAATGGCAAGAGCGATTAAGTTACAACCTAAAGAGATTCCAAATTTATACCGTGACAAAATGTTGGATACTACTTTGGGAGATTTCAAGAAAAGGCTAAAGAGCTTACTTGATTTGATTGACGGTGAGGACGAACAAATACCTGTTCGTATGATAATTGAACAGAGATATCGTGAAAACAGCATATCCTGTTGGACTGGTGATGCTTTTATAAGATTTACAATTGATAAAGATAGGAGGTTTTAATAATGGATAACAAAAATAGCACACCTATACTGGTGAACAACCCTTACATGAATGTTTTGATGAACGTTGAACCACTATTTAAGATGATAAATACTTATAGTATTGATGATTGTATTGCGATTGCAGACAGAAGCATAAAGCTTGCAGCTTTGGCATCGGAGTCTGAATGGACCACTGAATATGAACGAAAAGAATCTTTAGTTTTCTTTTATGAAATAAGAGAACTGTTTTTATCTATTAAGGAGTGCCAGATATCATTACCGAAATGATAAGAGGTGTAAATCGGTATTTAAACCAGCAGACTGGGATTTAGAATAAAGAGATGAAGCGACCGGCGTACAACCGGTCGCTTTTTTTATCAGAAAATCTATATGTTGTGTAACGTGATTTAAACTTTTCTAGTTTACGCATAAATTAATTATACGAAATTATTTATGTTAACATGTTGCAAAACATGTATGAATAAATAAATAAAAAGTATCTATTTGACTTATAATTTCTACCTTTGTGCATAAATAATTAAATATTAAACTTTCCATGGGCTACTTCTCTTCGTATATTGATAAATATGCAAATGCAACCTTTGAAGAAATTACCAAAGAAAGAAAAGCGCAATTAGCTAATATTGCTAGAATTAGGGAAAGAGATGTATTGGTGTATGCAAGTGATCCTACAAAAAATGCACATACTGAAATTTACCCACCTGACTTACTCATATTTAAAGATCAATTATCTTTTATAAGTACGGAAAATGTTGACATCCTTTTAGAGACTCCTGGGGGAATCGCTGAAACTGTGGAGGATATGGTCAACTTAATAAGAGAAAAGTTTGATAAGGTCGGTATAATTATTCCAGGTAGCGCTAAAAGTGCAGGAACAATATTTGCTATGGCAGGAGATGAAATATTAATGGGAGATTCATCAGCACTTGGTCCTATTGATGCTCAAATAATGACAAATGGGAAGCGTTTTTCTGCAGATGCTTTTTTAGATGGTCTTGAAAAGATAAAACGTGATGTATTAACCCAGGGTTTAAACCCAGCATATATACCAATTTTACAAAACATATCTCCCGGAGAAATTCAGCATTTTGAGAATGCACAAAATTTTTCAAGAACACTCGTCAGACAGTGGCTTAAAACATATAAATTCAAATATTGGTATAAACATTCAAGCACTGGTTTAGATGTTACAGATCAAGAGAAGGATGAGCGCGCTGACACTATTGCAGCTAATCTATGTAGGCATTCCGACTGGTTAACTCATGGTCGATCCATTCGAATAAAGGATTTGGAAGATATGCGACTTCAAATATTTAATTATTCAAAGGATCATCCTGAGTTATGTGAGGCAATTGAGAGATATTATAATCTACTGAGATTAACTTTTGATAAAACAGGAATATACAAAATTTTTGAAACACAAAACTCTCAAGTATATCAATCAATTACACAAGCTATACCATCAAATCCTAATGTCCCAATCGGTGGTAACACGCCCGAATTTGCAACTGCTGATATAACCTGTCCACAATGTCAAGCAATGTTTAAAATTCAATTGAATCTGCAGGAAAATATAAAATTGCAAAATGGGCTTGAACCTTATCCTAAAAATGACGTTTTTATATGTAAGAGATGTACAGCACAGATTGATATTTCTTCATTAAGAATGCAACTTGAAGCGCAAACCGGATTAAAATTAATAATCTCATAAAACAAGAAAATATGAATAAAGTAAAATATGATTTTTCAATAATTTTCAAAGAGGTTGAAGAGTATAAGAAGAATAACCCAGATTTTACACTACACTGTTCGAGTCAAATTAATAAAAACGTTGATTTGGATGAAGTAAAGAAATTATCTCAAATGTGTTATGAAATGCACGAACAAGAAGATAGAGGGGTGATATACAATACATTCTCTTAATCAATCTTATTAAAGTATTATAATACATTTACCTTTCAAATTACACTCACCAACTCGGTGGGTGTTTTTTTTGTCCTTTTTTCTACCCTGTTAACCGGCTAATTTTGAAATAAAAAAGATGGATTTATACGAAGCGATAAGCGAAATGAGGATTTTGAGCAAAAAGGGTGAGTCTTTTTCGTTCGCATTTATGACCTATTCAGCAACTAAGCGCAAAAGTCATGGTATAAGTGAGGTGCGACGTGCAAGGTTAGCACCTCAGGATCCTACCAGTAAGCACCCATACAAAGATTACATGTTGCAATTTCTTGATCTTGACACTAACGAGGTAAAGCGTTGTTATCAGCCACTTCTGATGGAATTTAACGGTGAGAAACTTGAATTGAATTAAATATATCCTTATGAGCGAAAAAGTAAAACATATAGGTGGAATAGGATTCGCAAAAGCTAAAGCCGGAATGTATGCGATTAGCGGACTTGATATGACTACCACGTTTGACGTGAATGGTGGCGTTATGGCCGGTGATTGGGAAAAGGATCCGGTTATTTTTGGTGGTGTGAAAATGGTGCCTTTTGGTGCTAATAACAACATGCCGGCCGAAATGCGTGATCTGCTTGAGCGTAATAATCTTGGCCCTGGAATCCTATCCCGCAAACTTGGCTTGCAGTATGGCCAGGGTCCGTATCTCTACCAGTTGGAGCTTAAAGACAATGAGATTAATAAAACATGGGTAGAGGACAAAGAGATTCAGGATTGGCTCGATAACTGGGATTACAGGCAGTATGTGCGTGATGCTCTTATTGAGTTTAACCACGGCAATGGCTTTTTTGCTAAGTATTTCTCGGCACGTAGTCGCAGATTGGGCAAAGCGTTTATTTCTCGCATACAAGCTCTACATTCAACAGATTGCAGGATGGAATATCCTGGCAAGGATAAATCGCTGGAAGATGTTCAGACTTTTTATGTAGGTAATTTCGAGAGTAATTACCCAAAGAAAGTTGATGCTTACCCTCGCTTTATGCAGGCTGATCCTGCCCGTTATGGTGTGAGTATCGATTATCACTCTTTGCGAAGCTGGGGGCATAAGTATTACAGCGTTGCATCGTTTCTTGGTGCCGTGCCATGGGTTAAGCGCGCAAATGATCTGCCTGAGATCATTCAGTACCTCACTGAAAATATGATTGCAGCTGCTTATCATGTGCATGTTCCTGCTGAGTATTGGGAGGAAAAAAGAAATCTTGTTATTGAAATGCATCCTGAAGCATCTGATAATGAAATTGAGGTGAAGATGCAAAAGCTTAGAGATGAACTTACAGAGACTATCGCTAAGGTGCTGAGCGGAAAGAAAAACACCGGTAAGTTTCTTGAGAGTATTGATTTTACTGATGACCAGGGAAACCGTTGTTCTTGGAAAGTTGAGCAGATTGAAATGAACATTGACAAGTTTATTGAAGCTCAGAGTAAGATCTCAAACATTGCTGATAGCAGTACTACTTCGGGATTTGGACTTAACCCGGCACTGTCAAACATTATTATAGGTGGTAAGGGTGACAGTGGAAGCCAAATGATTTATGCTCTTAAAATATTTTATGCAGCTGACACACAGATTGCAGAAGATGTGGTTTTTGAACCTATTAACCGTGCCTTGAAGATTAATTTCCCTGGCAAAAACATAGCAATGGGATTGTACCGGAAGGCGGTTAATAAAGAGAATAATGTAACTGCAGGTGACCGAATGACTAATAACATTTAAACTCTTTGATTATGATTTTTAATAAGGATAATAAAGGTAATGAGGAGCTCAGGAGGCTTACAGGCAACTACTATGCAAGTAACGATTTCAATAAGATTAGCCAGGACATTATCCTGGCTGAAGAGGAATTGATTAAGATTGTTGGCACTGCTGTATATGATAGGGCAAAAGCTTTTTATGACATGACCAGTGATGCTCAGGAGGCGCATGAAGATAAAGTTATTAATGCTGCACTGCTTGAGCGTGTGCAAATGCCAATTGCTATTTATGCAACTTTTATGATGTACAGAAAAAACGATATCAGCCATGAAAGCTCAGGACGAAAATTTAAAATTGACGTTGAAAGCGAACGTTTGCCCTGGCAATGGCAGCTTGAGCGTGATGATGAAATACAGCTTGAAAGTTATTACCGGAGTATTGACAGGCTAATCGACTGGATGGACGAAAAGGAGCTAGAAGAGTGGATGAACACCGATACAAAGAAAGCTATGAGCAAACAGCTCATCAAGTCGGCAACTTTGTTCAATCAGTACTACCCTATCGACAGATCGAGCAGGTTTTTTGTAATGATTTCTCCTTTTGTTCGTGAAGTGGAGCGCAAATATATTCGTCCGGCACTGGGCAAAGAATTATATGAGAAATACACCGGGTTGGCTACTGATCCACCTTTAACAGAAGTGGAGATTGAACTAAAAGAGTGGATTTACCCGGCAATACCTTTGCTTGCAATGAGC
The DNA here is from genome assembly GCF_022267555.1 of Proteiniphilum propionicum. Taxonomy (NCBI): domain Bacteria; kingdom Pseudomonadati; phylum Bacteroidota; class Bacteroidia; order Bacteroidales; family Dysgonomonadaceae; genus Proteiniphilum; species Proteiniphilum propionicum. Next base: position 1,561,616 of record NZ_CP073586.1, on the reverse strand, counting down.
ATTGCTTTCAGGCGAATGCCACTGGCCCTTATTCCGTATGGTGTTGTGCGTAACTATAGCAGTCAAACTCACACAATGAACAGCAGTAACCCTGCAAGTATTGATGATATATTTGATATTTCGCGCGACCTCGAGAAACAAGGTATGGCAGCTATTGGTGAATTTAAGAATGAACGTGCCGGAAAAGATATTTTGTTTCCGTTGCTTCCTAATAATGACCCGAAAAATAAATACATGAAGGTATGACATTAATATTAGATCCTCCTGCCTGGTGGGGTAAGATTCAAAATATTCCGGATATAAGCCTTAGTAGTATGTTTCCGGATTTGTTTGCTAATCCTATCACTTCTGCACAAGACTTTTCAATAAAGGATTCGTCCGGCACTATAATACTAAGCGAAAGTTACAAACCTTTTGATTATTCAATTAAAATAAAAGGCCTCAAAGAAATACTTTCGCTGCATCTCAGGAGAAAGAATCAGAACCTTATTATAGGAGGTGTAAACACTCAGATAATGGAGAATTTTACCTTCACCCTGGGAAGTGATAGCAAACAAGGTGATGTGATTTACAGTCGCATGAAATCAAACATCCCGGCTGCGAAACTTAAAGGTGAACTGTTTCTTACAACTCAGCATCTTAAGAAAGTGACAATGCCTCAGGCAAAGGAATTCCTGACATACTTTTTTAGTGGAACCGGAATAACAGTTAGTGCTAAAATGTACTATTATAGGAATGGGCAGATAATGAACACCAATTATGTGCCTATCGAAAGCGGAAAAACAGGCTTCTATGCATTTGACACGTCATTTTCAAGGATAAAAAGCTACTTCCCTACTATTGCAACTGATGAGTGTTTGTTTTACCGGGTGGGCAACGATAGCTACAATGTGGAATATTTAATCGACAGATCATCTTATCCAAACCTCACACAGTTTGTTTATATGAATAATTTTGGAGTACCTGACACACTGTTTATCAGGGGTGAAGTGATTCATAATGTTGATGCAAAGTTTAGTGAAGGTAAAGTGCAGCGAGTATCGCACAAATGGGATCTGAAGGAAAATGAAACATTTGAGGCCAGTACCGGTAAGATTTTTAATCGCGATGAATACCTTATGTGGCGAGATCTGTTCATGAGCCCTGATGTGTACATATATGTAAATGGTACACCTCGCAAAGTGTTTGTAACAGAGTCTAAAAACAGCATCAACCGTTTGAAGGGAGTTAATAAATCGCTCACTTTCTCATTCAGGTTTGCTGAAGAAAACGACACCTGGGATTACATGCGATATCTTGAGTGGATCCTTGAGTATGGTGTTTGGAACGACCAGGGCATTTGGTTGGATAGTGGAAGGTGGAATGACAATCAACTTTAAAGTTAATTATTGAGATGGCAGAGCAAATGACAGATCAAAAGATGAAAGATATTGAGTTCCTGTTTCAGGATGAAGTGCTAAGTCAGCATGGTGAATATTTGGTTGATTTATTGCAAGAAGAAATAGAGAGAAAGGGTCTAATTGATAAAGAGATTCTTGTAAATTCGTTAGATTATGAAACATCTTCTGTTCAAAATGGCCGATATAAATGGCTGCAAATAACATTTCCTGACTATGGTAGGTATATTGAAATTGGAAAGCATAAACGTAAGCGTCAATCCAAATTTGACACAAATACTAATCGTGATATCTGGGGTATAAGAGAGAACTCTATGAAGAGAAAAAATACTGACTGGTATAGTAAAAATGCATACAGAAGTATAAACAGATTACTTGGAACGCTCATGTATGAGTTCACTGATCAGGAGATAGCACGATTAAAAGGAATAATTGCAAACAGAATTAACTTAACGTTATGAGTTTAAAGATAGACAGAGTACAGCTTGAGGTAATGATCAACAATGATCCTGCTCGAAAGAAAATTCATGAACTTGACAAGCAAATAGGTGATCTGAACACAGCACTTAAAGGCATGAAAAAGAATAGTGAAGAGTATGCTAATACTAAGAAAAAAATAAAAGAGCTTCGTGCTGAACAGGATAAGGTTAGGGATTCCATCGGAATTACTAACATGACAATGAAGGAGTTGATTAAGACTCAGAAAAGCATTAATTCTTTGCTCACACAGTTAAGGCCCGGCACTAAAGAGTACGAAGAACTGGAAAAACAAGCTGCAGCTGTTAATAACCGCATGAAAGAGTTGAAAGATAACTCAAAAGGTGTTCAACAGCAACTTAATGCAGTACCTTCCGGTAAAGGGGGTTTTCTCACCGTTTTAAAAGGTGTGTTTGCCGGTAATATGCTTACAAAGGGAGCAATGATGTTGGCAGATTTAGCCAATAAAGCACGTGCTTTTATTCAACAAGGTGTGGAAATGGCGGCAGCAGCACAGGGTATTGACCATGCTTTTAATCGTATTGCAAACAGAGATTATTTGAATGAATTAAGGAAACAAACAAAGGGGTTAGTTTCTGATCTGTCGTTAATGACCTTGGCTGTTAGAGCTGAGAACTTTGATATACCACTATCACAACTGGGTAAATTGCTTCAGTTTGCACAAAATAGGGCGCGCGATACCGGTGAGAGTGTGGATTATCTTTCTGAATCTATAATTATGGGTATAGGTAGGAAATCTCCTCTCATTTTGGATAATCTCGGAATATCAGCAGTTAGGATTCGCGAAGAATTTAAGAAGTCTGGCGACATGGCCACTGCAGTAGGCAACATTATAGATGAAGAGATGTCTGAAGCCGGTGAAGTGATTGACACTGCAGCTGATGCTGCACAGCGAAAGAAAATTGCTTGGGAAAACTTGCAGTTAGCTGTGGGTAACTTCTTTGTGAAATTCAGATCTGGGTGGGATGATTTCTCTACACGTTTTGCTGAAGGGTTGACGAAATTAATACAAGGACAGGAAGCATCATCTAAGCAGTTTGAGGACCAGATTAAAAAGGTTGCTGATCTTAATATTACATTACCAGATCTGATTGACAGGTATGAAGAGTTGAGAGCAAAAACTAAACTGAATAAAGATGAGCAAAGGGAGCTTAATGAAGTTATTGGAAAGCTAAACGATGCTGTTCCGAGTGCTGCTATAGAATTTGATAAATATGGAAATATTCTTACTATAAATACCGCAAAAGTTCGTGAGTTTATTGCAGCTGAAACTGCCAAGCTGGAGGTGATGAATAGAAGTGCCATTGCTGAAGAGACTAAGAATCTTGAGGAGTATAGAAAAGAACTTGATGAAGTGACAAGATCCAGAGATCGAGGTACCAAATCTATTTATGTTCAACAAAATGCTATGGGTGGTGGTACTTATATGGAAGTGCCTTACACAGATGATGAGTTGAGAGCTTTGGCTGATCGTTCTGATAAATTAAGAACATTGGTTCTCGGAACTGAAACTTATATAAATGAGTTGTCAGGCAAATCGTTAGCCGAAAGGGTGCAACAAAGAGAAGATGAACTGAGGCAGGAAGCTCAGTTTAACAAAATGAGTGAGGTACAGTTAAAGAAATGGATTAAAAATAATCGTGATACTGCAAATGAATATCTTGCCATTGCTCAGAAGGTATATAATAATAGATTTGCCAATGTTGATCCTGATGGGCAGGATAAGGGAAAGAAAAACAAAACAAAAGAGGCGGATCCATTTAAAGAAGAATTGGATGCTTTGAAAAGAAGTCAACAGGAAGAGCTTCTTGTATTAAAACAGAGCTTGCTTGCAAAAGATGTTACTGAAGAAGAGTTCAGGGAGATCTCATTTCAGAAAGAGGTTGAACATATCAACAAAATGAAATTGTTGTATGAAAAACATGACCAGGACACTATTGATTTGGAAATTCAGTTAACTGACAAACTCATTGCAGAATCTAACCGGAGATACACTTTTCTTCAGAAGCTTCAAAAAGAACATCTAGATAAACTGAAAAATCGTCCCAGGGAAGAAGCTAAAGAAGAGGATGATGATAAATGGGTGGCTGAAAGTTATAAGGATAGAAAAGCAGTATTAGATGTTCAGCTGAAAAATGAAATGATAACTGAGAAAGAGCATCAGGAGGCTTTATTTCAGTTGAGAAAAGAATACCTGGATAAATATTTAGAAATTACTTATGCTGCAACTGATAGCATAGCAAATATTTCAAGTGACTTATCAGGCGCAATGTCAAATTTCCAACGCTCTGAAGAAATGGCAGTTGAGAGGAAGTATGATAAAATGATTCAGGCTGCAGGAAGTAATTCACGTCAGGCAGCGAAACTAGAAGAAGAGAAAGAAAAAAAACTAAATGAAATTCGCGCAAAGTATGCCGATAAGCAGTTTATCACAACAGTTGCAGGAGTTATAGCATCAACCGCTCAGGCTGCTATTGAGGCTTATGCTAATGCTTTGAAAATACCTGTTGTAGGGCTTGCATTAGCTCCTATTGCTGCAGCAGCTGCTGTAGCTTTTGGTGCTTCACAGATTGCCGTTGCTAAACAACAGCGTGATGCTGCTAAGGCAGGTTATAGATCGGGTGGATATACCGGTGCCGGAAGGGATGATGAAGAAGCCGGTGTTGTACATAGGAATGAATTTGTGAACACGGCTGATGCTGTTAGAAACCCACATGTGAAACGATTTCTCGATGTGTTTAATGTGGCCCAGAAAGATGGCACTATTAGAATGCTTAATACAAGTCAGATCTTGGAGCGTGCAAGACTTGATGCTGCATCACCATCAAGACAGGCGGATTATTCTACACCCACACCAACAAACGATTTAGCACTGTTTGAAACTTTGAACCGATTCAACACTACTATGAACCGATTAACTGAGAAGCTTGATGATCCCATCCCGGCATATACTGTAATACATGGCCAGAATGGATCTCGAAAACGCAATGATATGTATGATCGGATTATGAAAAATGCACGTTTATAAGGGTTGTTTATTTGTCCTTTTTTCTGAGAACCATCATGCCTAATTTTGAAAGCAAAAAGAAAGGAATGGACAACTTTATTGAACCTACTACTAAGATGGCTGAAAGTGCACTTAATACTGCAGAAAGTATTAGTAATTATGGTGCCATGGTAGTAATTACAGCATTCGCAATTATTCTTTGCACCGTGATGATCATTTACTTCTTTGTTAGCCACAGACGTATGACGCGCAACATGGAAGAACAAAACAAGCGTAATAATGAAGCATTAAGTGTTACTCTTAAAGAATTGAAGGATTACCTTGCTCCTGTATCAGAGAACGCACGATTAAGCACTCTCACTGCTTTATATGCTATTGCCGAAAACAACTTCAAACTAAGCATTGAGAATGTAATAAAGATAATTGAGCAGATTCAGACTGAGAATAATATCAGCAACGAAAAAGCCACTCGCGCCAAGCTATTCAGGTTCATCAACAATATACATAATGAGAGAATTTTGTACTTCAAGAATTTCTCATATAAAGGACACACGGTTGACTACTACATGGACCGAAAGTGGATTGACCAAATGATTGAGGTTGCATTTCCTGAGATATACGATAAGAGTAAGGCACGTACGCGTACGAATATTAAGCAGGCGTATGACAGTATATTTATAGAGTTTAAACAAAATCTACTAACCAAATGAGAAATATAAGCAAAATAATCATTCACTGTTCTGCTACTCCGGAGGGTAGGCATCACACAGTAAAAGATATAGATCGCTGGCATCGTGATAGAGGTTTTGCGCAAATTGGATACCACTGGGTGGTTTACCTAGATGGTTCAATTCATCCTGGGAGAAATGAAAATATTGCCGGTGCTCATACAGTAGGGCATAATTCAGACAGCATTGGTGTTTGCTATATAGGTGGGGTTGACAGTAATATGAATGCTAAAGATACTCGCACTGAAAATCAAAAGATTGCACTACGCAATTTGGTTAATGAACTACTGAAAAAATATCCAAATGCAACAGTGCATGGACACAATGAATTCGCAGCTAAAGCATGTCCAAGTTTTAATGTTAAGACCGAATTATAATTAATATATGAGATATGATTTTATACATATTATTGCTGTTGCTCTTCTTTGTTGTGTTAGCCTTAACAGTTGTAGAGCAAAGAAGGACATCCAAAGAAATGAAGAAACAACTTCAAGAACTGAACGAGTTGAACGATTTGTGGACACGACACGAGTTACTGCAGTTGATGAAGAAAGATCAGAACGAAGCGGATCTGAAGTTGAGCACACTTTCACACGAGTCACCGAATTCGACTCAACAGGTAGCATACGAAAGGTATCTGAAACGTGGCGGGACCGACAGTTATCAAGACTGGATACTAAAGAGCGACATGCACGAACTGTTTCCATAGCTGGCGTGAGTGAAGATATTATTGTGAGTGACACAAGCTCTACAGTTGTGAATGAAATGGTGAAAGTTGATACTGATTCGCGACCAGTGCAAGGAATTGAATGGTTGTGGGTGGTTTTATCGGTTGCTTTAATTGCTTCAGTAGTATTATACATAATCTATAACAGAGTGAAATAATTTGAAATGAGCAAATATCTTGAAATACCAACAATGTGGGAGGAACTGACAGCTGATCAGTTTGCCTATCTCCTTAAACTGGTACATGAAGCCAAACCGGATGAAGTTACCATCGGTGATATACTTCTTAAGTATGCCGATTATCTACTGGGTGAAAGGAAGATTGTTGCTATTGATAGACGTGCTCAATATTATAAATTGGTGCAGGATGTTGCTGAAACGCTTACATGGATATTTGCTGAAGATGAAGATGGTAATTATCTGTTAAACTTTGCTACTACTCAGAATCTGCTTCCTGAAATATATGGTTTTATTGGTCCGCAGTCGCATGGCAGTGATTTGGTGTTTGGTGAGTATCGAACAGCAGTTGACATGATGAATAGATTCACTAATGAAAAGAATCCTTTCTTCCTAGATGCACTTTGTGGTATATTATATAGAAAACCTCTTAAGAAATCAAAAGGCTTGAAGATTGAAGCAAAGATGCGATCAAAGTATAATAAGCATCATGTTTCGCATTATGCAAGAGGTTTTGAAAAAGTTCCGGAACATCTTAAATGGGGAGTGTATTTATGGTTCGCATATTTCAATCGATACCTGATTGAGGGTGGAGAATTCATAATTGAAGGTAATACCCTGGTTTTTGATTCGCTGTTTGACCAGGGCGCTAATGATGATAGTAATAATCAGATGAACATCGGTTTGATGAGCATAGTGTTTACGCTCGCAGATACCGGAACGTTTGGTAATGCTGAGCAGACAGATGATACACTGCTATTTCAGGTATTAATGAAGCTTTTGAGTGATAAACAATTGGCAGATAAATTGAAAAAGAATGATAGGAGTTAAGCAATTAAGAACGTTGTTTCAAGAGGTTGCAGCTGAAGTGAATGCTGAACTGGATGATAATATGCTTGCATTTAAGGTGAAGAAAATTATTGTTTCTCCTACCGAAAGTCATCTTGTGAAAAAGCTGAAAGATCTGGCGGGTGTTGTGCTTGCTTTTAGAATGCCAAGCGCTGATAGTGCAATTATTGATGCTGATAATTATGCTGAACTTAACAAGCTTCTATTTTATATTATTGAGAAAGTTGATCCGGGCACTCACGATGATGAGCAGGAATTGGATCATTATAATATGCTGCAAAAGTTAACATCGGCTTTCAAGCTGAAATTGATGGATAGGTTGATGGGTAATGATTTTTGCAGTACCGACAATGAGTTGGCCAAAGGGTTTCATACTGAATTTGAATATCAGGAATTTGGAGGCTTCAACGGCCTAAGCGTGAGTTTTGATGTAAAGGACTTTTACTTATAAGTATTATGACTGAATTGTATGTGAATAATGAGCAGGTGGTGTTATCGGAGAATTTCTCAACAGAGATAATTGAGGGTAATCCTTTCATCAATCCAATTGGTGAGACATCACTTGACATAACTGTATCGCTTTTGGAGCCTCAAAATGCATATATATTTGGCTACCTGCAGCGGACTAATTCGCGCAAAGATACAACTCAGTCGTTTCCATGTAAGTTAGTGGTTAATGCTACTGAATATCATGGCCTCTGTATTGTGCTTGAATTCTCAGATGAAGTAGTGAGCATTCAGCTGGTATTTAAGAATTCGATCTTCACGTATGCAATTGATGAAGATCTGATGATTCGAGAGTTGAATCTGGGTACAGCAGCAATTCCTTCTAATATACCGGCAAACTTCAATCTTACTTATCCGCAAACGGATTTCCAACTTTTGATGGTGCTTGATCCAGACATCACTTATACTGTGTTTAGTGGGCAGGAATTAGTTGATGGAGACCTTCTTAATCGGTTTACTTATACATATAATAGTGCATTATCGCGCTATGATCTGACTTATGGACTTGATGGCAACACGGTTGCAATAAAGGGTATGTTTGCAGCTGGTAGTATTGGAATTAAAAAGGTTTTGTATTCTCCACAGCCATACCTGGCAGCAATAATAAGACGTGTAATTGAAGCTTTGGGCTTCCAGGTGGGAGAGAATGAAATTGTGAGCTCATCTACCTGGAAGAATGCAATTATTGTGAATAATGACACCTCTCTTCGTTTTGCTAACATGTTACCCGACTGGAGTGTGAAGAAATTCATTGAGCAGGTTCAGATCTGGCTCAATTGCAGATTTATTTACAACCCTACTACTGGTGTAGTGGATATCAGGTTTAATCATTTGAGTAATGAAAATGCAGAGTTGGTTCAACTTACTGTTTTGGATGATTTCACTGGTGCAACAGATGAACAAGATCCGGTGATGAACAGGCAGCGTAACATCGAATATAATCTTCCGGAAACGGATATCTATAAATATACTGATCTGGGTGAATTGAGATATAAGTTTCAAAACATAACCACTTCTGCAACTTCTTTACCATCGTTAATTAACTCAATGATGACTGTTCATAATCCACATTGGATTTACTTGTATGAGCCTGATGGTAATCGTGTGGACGCAAAACTGATTTTAAGAGATGGAGTACCTGCCTTTGTAGATGAATATAGAATGTTGCAAAACAACCCAGATAAAGAAAGTGCCGACGAAACGCTGGATATTGTGCCTGCAGAAATGGCTCTGATTAAGTTTTTTATTCGTGATCGTATGAATGAAGGCACTGCCAGCTGGATTTGGTTAATGGTACCTGTTGTAAGGAACTCACAAATATTAAGCATGAGTATTGATGGTGAAGAGGACTTTGTATCGGTTGACGATGCAATAAAAGATTCTTCACTGGTATCTGAAGACACAGAAACTAAAGATGTAATGCAAATTGTGATGTTCCGGAATGACCGCCAATACACCGTGCACGGTACAAGTGTTGCTTTTGATGGCATGCCGGAAGCTTACACTCGTTATATGTCTGACATTCACCCGGACGGAACCTATCACAAAACAGTGGTTGCCAGTCCGGAAATACAAAATCCATTATCACTGCAATATTTGAACGAACATATATATAGCAAAGAAGCAGAAATCGATGCAACCAAACTATACCGGTTCCGCTTCCTTACACCCTTACAGGATCTTGATATTAGCGACACTTTCGTGATAAATGGTGAATATTACCGTGCCTTCCAGTTCAATAAAAAGATAAATATTGATGGCATGGAAGAAGTAATTGAAGGGGAGTTTTTTAAATTGAAATAACGAAACATAAATATTCAACAAACAAAATAAAGATATAAATCATGGCAATAGAACTTGAAAAAATAAAATCCTGGGACGGACAATCAGGCACCGGCGCAGATAACAGAGGTGTGATTGATAGGAATTTTGAGAAGGTGAAGGGTGAGTTGGAGGTAAATAAAAATGGAATAGTTAAACTTGAGGACGATTTAAACAAAAAAACATTTGGAAATTGGGCCATAAACAAAGATGACTGGGCAAGTGTAGCAGACGCTGTTATTGATGTAAGCGTAGTTCTCGATAGAGATATAAGAGATATCTCGATTGAAAGTTCAAGATTAACAGGGGGGAATTTTACATTAACGATAAGATATTCCTATTGGAACGGTTCATCTTTACTATCTGCCGGTGAAACACTAAGCACTATCGTAGGAGAATCTGAGGTTAATCAAGTATCGTTTAGCTCATTGAATTTAGCTGAGATTAATATAACATATATAAAGAGCAAACTAAAAACGACTTCTAATGCAACAAGGATATACATTGATGAAAAGTATATAAAAAGGGATATCCCTGATATCATAAAAAAGATTGAAGGTTACTTAAGACTACAAGTTAGTTATAACTCGATTCTAAGGGTTGATACTACTTCAGACATATTGCCTAGTACATTTAAGATTACGAGGATAAGAAATACGGAGTCTGCATTTTTTTATGTAGTTGTAGAAATAGATGAAGTCCAATATACATTTTCAGGGGATACAAGGCTTTACACAGGCATAGTTAAAGTTCCTATATCAAATTACATAATTTACATTAATACAGATGGGGTAAGCTTAGATAATAATAATCTATCAATTTTTATTGACCCATTGAAAATAAATCAAGTAATTACAGGGATAGAGAGCCTAGTGGATGCTAAAATTATAGGCACTGGAGATAATATAATAGCTGAGTTGACTGAATCTAATATAGAGGATGAAGAGATTTGGGGGTCTGGCTATATAAATCTATCTGGGAATATAGATGTAGCTGACAATTGGAGATACTCGAAAAAGTTATATCATTTACCCGCAGGAACATACAACTTTAAATCTTTTGTAACAGGTAATGCAAAACATATAGGAATAAATAAGAGAGGTGAAATTAATCTAACTGTGAGTAATTCTAATGTAAATGTCACTCTAACTGAAGATACATATGTTCGTTTTTCACATCCCATTAGTTCTGCATTATCAGCACTTACAGTTACATCAGGTACTTCAGCTATAATTAACCAATCATCAGTTGATGTGGTAAGAGCAGGTATTGATGCTCCTTTAACAAGTAAGGCATTAAGAGGATTTGTAAAAGATATTTATATCAACACTATAACTCCGCCAAAACTCCCACACCCAATTATAACTTTTTGTGCAGACGATGGTATGTCGTCAGACGAGTGGTTTATTGATGTCTTAAATGAGAAGAGGGTAAAAGGCACATTTGCAGTTCCAACCAATTCCATTGTTGAAGCAGACCCCATAAAATTGACACCAGCTCAAATTATAGAACTCTACTCAAACGGTCATGACATAGCAAGCCACTCTTACAGCGAGGTGAATCTTACAACTATCCCCCTTGAGGATGTTGAATTGGAGATGATTAAAAGTCAGCTATTTATGAAGCAATTTGGTATAAAATCAACAATATATGTTCCAGTTCAAGGAGGAACAACTGGGGATATTAACAATATAATTAGAAGATATTTTTCCGCAAGTCTAATAACTGGAACAAGAGAGGAAAGCCCTAATATTCCCCCCCTTAATCCAATGAGGATCATCAGGAGGAGCTTTGATGCTGGAGTAAATAACACTTCTATGATAGATGTGTGTAAAAATGATGTCGATTTAGCTTTAGCTACCAAAGAGTGGCTGGTTTTTATAACCCATCCAGGATATATTGAGTATAAATTTTCATCCGAGGGAGCGCAAATGAGAAGAGACGAGCTTGGCGAATTAATTGATTACATTAAATTACAAAAAATCCCAATACTGACTGCAAGTAGTGCCTACGAATATTATAAAAATATCATTGATTACAAGCACAAGACATCAGCAGATCAAATTCAGATTGGAATGAATGGGTTATAAAAAATTCAATTACTCTTGTCTAGATCTTTATCTTCCGGATTATCAACTAATATGACAAGTATGAATTTTTCTAATAATTTAGAAGCAAGGATTTTCACTTCTTTTGAATTTATTCTAATATTGTCGAATGCTAAAAATACAAGAAATGCTTGCATTACAGCATAGTCAATAATTTCATTATTCAATACTGTTCTATTATCTAGAGTTTTGATTGAAAAAACAATTATGAAAATAAAATACAATAAGTATATTACAAATCTTACATTATTTATATTAAACAAGTATTTAATTAGATCAACTACCTTCTTGTTTTGCTCTACTAAATAACCTTTTTGGACAGCAGGGTGGTATTTATTTATAAAGTTCAAAATGTTTTGATGAAATGCCACTGCAATAATGGATGAAGATGAGAATAATATAAATGTAGTCATTTCTATAGGTATTTCCTTGATTCCATTAATTATATATATAATAACTACTTGCATGGAAATGGAACAAAATAAATACATAATAAACCCCATAGAAATGATCATAAAAGGGCCAAGCAGTTTTAGCAATAGTATTAATGCTGCTATTGGTGTTGAGAGTACAAATATAAATATCTTGAAAAATTTGTTTCTGGTGTTATTAAACTTATTACCAATCCATAAAGCAAGGAAAGAGTAGGTGAAAAAAGCTATTAATGCAAGAGCCATCTTTGCACCACTAAAATCAATATATTTAACTAAACCGTACATTATTAAACAAAACACTGCAAATCCAAGAAGTAGGAATACTAGTGCATTAATCTCTTTATTTTTCATCTAAGGGTAATTTAAATCAAATACAATGTTAAACGTTTATAAATCATTATGCAAACCCATCAAAACACTTAACACCCTCCTGTTTACTTTCATCCAAAACATGGGCATAGATCATTGTTTCACTCAGTGAACTATGCCCTAAAATTTCTTGTAAAGCTGTGATATCTTTTGTTTTTGAAAGAAAATATGTTGCATAAGTGTGCCTTCCGGACTTGTGAGTAATGTGTTTATTTATCTCCAATTCTGTGGCTATCTCTTTTAAAAAACGATTCATCGTTTGATCTGCAGGTAGGCCTTGAAATATTTTACCTTTTTTTCTGGTGCCAACGACATTATGCACAATCATTTTGAGTGGTTCTGAAAGCGGAATCACAATCGGTTCTGGTTTTGAATTTCTGTTTTTTACGCGATAATATACAAATGAATCATCGGAATATTGTTCAAGTGTTATATTTCGAGAATCTGTTACGTGTAAAGATGAAAAGCACATGAACAAGAAAAACTCCAGAGTGCGATGATATTTATCTTCAAGTACACCTGCCTTATATGCATCAACAAGTATTCTCAGTTCATCTTCTGTTAGATATGTGAAGCTGGGTGTACCTCGTTTAATTTTGAAATTTGCAAAAGGGTTTTCATCCATGTAACCCATTTTATAAGCTGCCAAAACATACTTCTTAAAGATTGTAAGATTCTTATGAATAGTATTGTCATTATTCTTGAGCTCCTTCTTCAGATATATAAAATACCTATTGAGCCAGTCTTCAGTAATGTCATCAAAATGCAAATTTGGTTGATAATCTTCAACCTTTTTCAACACTGTTTTATGAGTGTAGTTTGTAGTAACCTCATTTCCGAAATTGATATTCTTTTTGTTTGCTTTGATGAATTCAAAGAAAGTTGAGTAGTCAGATGGGCGATTGTATGCACGCAGAAAAGAGTCGCGTGTGAGTGTTTTATTTCGTAATCTGTATTTTACAAATACATCATTGATTCGTGCACGTATGTTCTCTATCACTCGATTCTTATCGATGTAAGAAAGATCTGATCCTTTTACAATCATTTTTTTCTTATCCCAACTCTTTTTCTCACATCTAACTTTTGAGGAGAAGTGTACACGTTCACTCTTTACATAAAAGCTAAACCATACGATTCCTTCTGAGGAAGATTTGTATTCGCGTAAGTAAATATTCAGTTTTACCATTACGACGGTATGTTTTCGAGACAAATTTCGCTAACGGTTGGTAAGCGGTTTGTGTCATTATGGCTGTTGTGGTTTTTCAGAATTAAGGATAAGCCTTTCTGTACTTTATTAAAAGCAAAGTCGGTCATTGCCAATTTGACCGACTTAAAGACATTTGAGGTACCTGGCGGATTCGAACCGCCGTAAACGGTTTTGCAGACCGACGCCTAGCCACTCGGCCAAGGTACCGATTTTATGTAAAGCGGATGCAAATGTAGTGTAATTTTTTGAATTATAAAAGAGTTCACCCTTTTTTCTTTAACAATTCTATACTAATATAGACTATCGTGAATGCTATGAAAATGTAACAGTTAGGTAAAAAAAGTCACGGAACACAATATAAACCATTAACTATAAATAGAATAATAGCCATTAAACGCCAGCGACATATCTCATTGATTATATGATATTTAAATAAATATTTATTGAACTATTGCAAATATTTTAGAACAGGAAATTCATGAGAATAGTAACCTGAAAGCATCGCTTACTCTCTTCACTTGCATTATCTCTATGGACACCTTCTTATCAAATCCTTTCAGGTTGTTAGAAGGAACAAGTATGCGCGAAAAACCCAGCTTTTCTGCTTCCTGAATACGTTGCTCGATACGGTTCACAGGGCGTATTTCTCCCGATAGCCCCACTTCACCACAGAGACATGTGTCGCGATCGACCGTCATGTCGAGACTCGATGACAGAACGGCACTAATTATCGCAAGGTCCATACCAGGATCGTTCACTCTCAGGCCTCCTGCAATATTAAGGAAAACATCTTTTTGTGCGAGTTTGAAACCTGCACGTTTTTCCAAAACTGCAAGCAACATATTCATCCTCCTGATATCGAAGCCGGTAGCAGAACGTTGAGGCGTGCCGTATGCAGCTGTACTCACAAGTGATTGCGTTTCGATTAGGAAAGGGCGGATACCTTCAATAGCGGCAGCAATAGCAACACCACTCAACCCGTCATGGTTTTGTGAAAGTAATAGTTCCGAGGGGTTGTCTACCTCCCTCAGTCCAGTCTGATTCATCTCATAAATACCCAACTCGGCAGTACTGCCGAACCGGTTCTTAATCCCTCGCAGAATACGATACATATAGTGCTGGTCGCCCTCAAACTGCAACACAGTATCAACAATATGCTCAAGTATCTTTGGTCCTGCAATGCTTCCATCCTTGGTAATATGCCCGACAAGCAATACCGGAGTGCCAGATTGCTTTGCAAACTTCAAGAAAGAAGCAGCACACTCCCTTACCTGTGAGATGCTTCCCGGTGAAGACTCCAGAGCTTCGCTGTAAACAGTCTGGATGGAATCGATAATAAGCAGTTGCGGTGATGTTCTCTTCACATGCCTGAATATCTCATCGAGGTTGGTTTCACACAATATCAGGCAATCATCATTTTCAATTCCGATGCGTGCAGCACGAAGTTTCAACTGCCGAGCGCTCTCCTCTCCCGATACGTATAGAGAGCGAACATTTGATAGTTTCAGAATGGTTTGCAGTACCAGAGTAGATTTTCCAATTCCAGGTTCGCCGCCAATAAGCACCAGTGATGCCGGAACAAGCCCTCCTCCAAGTACACGATTTAACTCCGTGTCACACATATCAATGCGTGGTTCCTCGTCAGCCTTTATTTTACTCAACGGCAACGGATCGCTTTTAACTCCTTCAAACGAGCGGGCATCTTCATGTTTGTGCGCAGCATCTTTGCGTACCAGTTCTTCCTGGAATGTGGACCACTCTCCGCATGACGGGCATTTACCCATCCATTTAGGTGAATCATACCCGCAATTAGTACAAAAATATACTGATTTCAGTTTAGCCATTCTATAGTTGATTTAAATAGTAAAGATAGAAAAATTTATCCTATTTTTGTATTGCAACTAAAGTTAGATGTTCGCTCGCCGTAGCATAATCCAAATGAATTTGCCTTTTGCAAATACGGCTCAACGCGAATAGTGCAATTAAAGTCGGCATTTTTCTCGCGATGGCATAGCTCAAGCAAGCTTGCTATGCTCATTTCGCTTGACGAAAAAGTTTAAAAAAAACGAAAAATATGTCAGTAATACATTCATTGATCTCAAGATCACTCAATATCAACTTAAAGAACGTAGAAAGCACACTCAAACTACTGGACGAAGGGGCAACAATTCCCTTTATCAGCCGCTACAGGAAAGAAGTAACCGGTGGACTGGATGAAGTGCAGATAGCAAGTATCAAAGAACTGAACTTGAAATATCTTGAACTTGAAAAGCGAAAGGAGTATGTGCTTAAATCAATAACTGAACAGGAGAGACTAACACCGGAACTCGAAAAAAAAATTACAGAATGCTGGAGCACCACTGAACTTGAAGACCTTTACCTCCCTTTTAAGCCCAAGCGGCAGACACGAGCAGAAATTGCCCGCAAACACGGCTTGGAGCCACTAGCCAAGTGGCTTATGGCTCAGTATTTCAAACCAGTGGAAACGGAAGCCTTTAAGTACGTAAAAGAGGAGCTGCTCGATGCTGGATCAGTACTCAAGGGTGCTTGCGATATTATTGCCGAATGGGTAAATGAAGATGTGAATACCCGGCAGACAGTACGCAATATCTTTGCACGTGAGGCGGTAATAACTTCTAAAGTAGTGAAGGGGAAAGAGGATCAGGGAGAAAAATACAGAGACTATTTCGACTTCTCCGCCATGCTTTCGCGTTGTCCATCGCACAGGATTTTAGCGATCCGCCGCGGAGAAGCAGAGGGTTTTTTACGTGTTTCTATTTCTACCGACGATGAAAAATGTCTCAATACGCTGGTACTCCGTTATGCCAAAAACGATAGTGAAGCAGCCGATTATGTGAAAAAGGCTGTTATTGACGGTTACAAGCGTCTGCTCAAACCATCAATTGAAACGGAGTTTGCCAATCTCTCCAAAGAGAAAGCCGATGAGTCAGCTATAGCTGTATTCGCAGAAAATCTTCGTCAACTGCTCCTGTCACCGCCACTTGGACAAAAGCGCATACTAGGCATCGATCCAGGTTATCGCACCGGCTGCAAGCTGGTTTGTCTCGATGAACAAGGGAGCCTACTTCACAATGAAACAATCTACCCCCATCCTCCGCAGAACGAGTTTAGCAAATCGGCCGGCAAAGTGAGCAAGCTTGTCACTACCTACAAAATCGACGCCATTGCAATCGGGAACGGGACAGCAAGCCGTGAGACAGAGCGGTTTATCGCTAACCTGAGGTACGACCGTGAGATAAAAGTGTATGTGGTGAGTGAGAATGGCGCCTCCATATATTCGGCATCAAAGACAGCACGTGAGGAGTTCCCGGAATATGACGTCACGGTACGTGGGGCAGTATCTATAGGCAGGAGGCTTAGCGACCCGCTGGCAGAACTGGTGAAGATAGATCCGAAATCGATAGGAGTGGGACAATATCAGCACGATGTAGACCAGTCCAAACTGAAACAGTCTCTCGACCAGACTGTGGAGAGTTGCGTGAACCTCGTGGGAGTGAACCTCAACACTGCAAGCAAGCATCTGCTAATGTATGTATCCGGCTTGGGCGAGTCTCTGGCACAGAACATTGTGAATTACCGTACAGAGAATGGTATATTCCGTTCGCGGAAAGAACTGAAAAAAGTACCACGCCTTGGCGAAAAAGCTTTTGAACAGTGCGCCGGGTTCCTGCGTATTCCCGATGCAGAAAATCCACTTGACAATTCAGCTGTGCATCCTGAAAGTTATCCTGTAGTTGAGAAAATGGCTAAAGATCTGAAATCATCGGTCAGGGACCTGATCGGCAACAAGCAATTGATTGAGACTATCGACATAGACAGTTACAAAAACGATAAAACAGGCAGGGAAACACTCATCGATATCTTGCAGGAACTGGAGAAACCGGGGCGTGACCCACGAACAAAAGCTCAGGTCCTGGAATTTGATGCCAGTATCCGCACCATTGATGATGTGAAAGAGGGGATGACTCTTCCGGGAATCGTAACAAACATCACCAATTTCGGATGTTTCGTGGACATCGGAATAAAAGAGAACGGGCTGGTACATATATCTGAGCTGGCTGATAAATTCGTATCGAACCCAACCGATGTTGTTTCATTGCATCAGCATATCCGCGTGAAGGTGCTGTCTGTTGATTTGGAGCGAAAAAGAATTCAATTGAGCATGAAGAATATCGGTTAACAGAATAGGCCTGTAATTTACAAAAGGAAATATATAAAATATTGGCTCACACTTCATAAATCACCAATTAATCTCCAACTGCCTGTCAAACAGATTAAAGCTTTTCCGATGATGCCCGGTAATGCCGTACTTCCTGATAGCTGCACGATGTGCCTTTGTAGGATATCCTTTATTCCTGTCCCAGCCATAGAAAGGATATTCCTCGTGTAGCTGCCTCATATATTCATCCCGGTAAGTTTTTGCTAAAACCGAAGCAGCAGCAATGGAAAGGTACTTTGAATCACCCTTGATTACACAGGTGTATGGAGTATTCATATAGGGAGAGAAACGATTTCCATCAACAAGAATATGCTCAGGGGGTAAAGTAAGGCGAGATAATGCGCGGTGCATTGCTTTTACGGAAGCCCAAAGGATATTCATTTTATCAATCTCTCCGGGAGTGCATACTCCCAAAGCAAAGCTAAGAGCATTTTCTTCAATTACTGGGCGCAGTTCATCTCTTTGATTTTCGGACATTTGCTTTGAGTCATTTAGATAATCACAATGAAAATCAGCAGGAAGGATTACCGCTGCGGCAAATACCGGACCGGCAAGGCAGCCTCGTCCTGCTTCATCGCAACCGGCTTCCAAACGGCCAGGGCTAAGACATGGCAATAAACCAGCAAAAAGCTTCATTCAATCTCACTCTATCTCTTTAAAACAACTCAATCACCACATTGTTATCCTCTGGGGGAAAATCAAAAGCAAAGGAATTTATATCTGCTTCTCCTTCCATAAGTATGGCAAAATCACGAACAGCCGTCATCATTTCCATATCGGGCATCTCATCACCTCTTACATGAAGCAAGTTCATTTTCACAATCAAATCGGTAATCGTCTGTTTCATTTCACAGGACATCGTCAAGCCAATTCTATTCAGCCTGCCAAATACCACTCTACGGGTAATTCTCTCCAGCTTTTGTCTATACTCTTTATCAAGAAATGGATTTCCCGGCACAGAGGATATAAAACGAGTATCTATTGATAAGTTTTTGTTGGTCAATAGCATTATTCTATATGCAAAAGGATACTGTGCCAGACTTGCAGTCTCCACATCGTAAATTGTATTACCGGCAGAAGTGACTCTCAGTGTAATATCATTGGAGTGAAAATGTCCCGTAAAAACCACATTTAACCCGGCATCGGCCAGAAGATCAGCATTTTTCTGCCAATCCTTCACAAGATAATTTGGAAAAAAGGCTGCCTGATAAGGGAAATGCTCTACCAGTCCGTGGTGCATCATCCCCAAAATTCGAATATTTTTTTCTCTCGCTTCACGAACTATATCTAGCGCCCAATCCAAAGTTTGCGTGCGAATTGTGCCACCAGTAATAGAGCTCTTGCTACTCTCATCGTAACGGTTGGTATCTAAACATAGCAACCAGGTAGTTTCATTTATTTCAGCCAGATAACTCAAAGAAACATCATCTCTTTTCAATGCTCCTCCATAACCAAACAATGCGTATAGCTCAGCAAATTCTTTCCTGGAAACACTTTTTACCGGAGTAGGATCCATTCCTTTATAAGCTTTTGCATCTGGAACATTCACATCGTGGTTCCCTGGAATAACAAAAACACGTGTACCCTCATCTTGAAGCGGTTTTAGTTTATCAATAAAATCGATATGGCTTTGTTGTTCACCATTATTTGTAATATCGCCGGCTATAAGCAATATATCGGGTGCAACATCTTTTAATTCGTCAACAACCTTGTTCAGCACCTCATGCAAGTCGCCCACATTCCTGCCTGTAGCCTCCTCATAGGCATAGAGTGCATCACCTTTGCAAACAAGCTGTGGCGAGAGAAAATGTATATCGGTTATCAACGCTATCTTCAGCTGATCCGGATAGGCTGATGCGCGACAAGTAAAAATGACAACAAGAAAAGAAAGCATTGACAGGTAGCCTCTCATCTCCTGTTTCTGTTTAGTAAACATTTCATATCTTCAATCCACCTCTCAAACGGGCTGCATTCAATCTGCAAAAAACTGTTGGTAAGCTTTTTAAATTCAAAAGGAACCGACTTATACTTTCCCCACACATGTTCCACCAAATCGGGATAATCAATATAGGGATTACGGTTTCCCTGTATCTTGTACACCTCTTCATTCCTTCTAACCTCTTTACTGCTGACCGGATCATCGCGATGCCACTTTAAAAGTAGTAGGAGCGACCATTCACTGAATCCAGGATATCTGAGCCCACCAACCTGGTCTGAGCTCCAGTAGGGAATCCTGTCTTCATAGGCTGTTACAACATAGAGCAGAGACCGGGCAAAATCGCCCTTGTATTCATCAACTGGTTCAAAAATTGTTTTAGTATAGTCCCCGAAAGTGTTCCTTCCAACTTTTGAACCGTTAGAAGATTCCCAGTAGGTTATTCCTGCTTCTCCAAAAGGAAGGCTACCCCGTCGATTGTTAACGTAACCATCGGCAGGATAAATGTGAAATAGATCTGATTCCAATGATTTAGTACCGTTAAACCAGCTTAGAGGCATTATATGCTCACGGTTATAGCAATCACCCTCTTCTCTGTAGGAACCGCAACGGTCAGTAGTAAAGTCATAAAGGTATTTGGGCCCCCCATCCGATCTATCTGAATACATGTCCCATACTTTGTTATTCTTTCGTGTATCGGTTGTTTCAAATACCTTCCACAAATGAGAGTATGGAATCACTTTGGGATCCTTAATAATATTATATAATGCAGTCTTCAGTTCAGCACCACTCATCCCATCGGCTGCGGAATAATACCCTTCCGGAACCTGAGAGTAAAGAGTAAATCCAATCAGCAGAAAAACAGCAGTGAGAATCCTTTTACTAGAATACTCCATTTCTTATATGATACATGGTGCAAAATCGCACCGAATAAATGTCGGCCTAAATTGCAAATATAGTTATTTCATTTATTTGCGCCATACTCAAAACGGTAAAAAAACAGAAAAGTTAATCAGACAAAAGTCATATTCCTGCATATCAGGAGTTCAGTATTCTTTCAATCTCATCAATATCTGAACGGAAGCTTTTGTCAACATCATAGTAGTTTTTTACTGTATTACAAGCATGAAGTACTGTTGCATGATTACGGTTGCCCACCTGTACACCTATCTGGGAGAGAGATAACTCAGTGTGCTTTTTGATAAAAAACATTGTCACCTGGCGCGCCTGTACAATTTCCCGCTTTCGTGAGGCCGACTGAATAAGCTCATTTTTCACATTATAAAACTCAGATACCGTATCCTGTATCTTCTGTACAGTAATCCGTTTCCTCTCGAATTTTATACTTTGTTCCACCACCCTCCTTGCCAGCGCCATATCAATTTCACGATTGTTGATAATAGAATGCGCCATGAGTGATACAACTATTCCCTCCAGATCACGTACGTTTTCTGTCACATTTTCCGCAATATATTCTATCACATTATCAGGTATAGAGAGTCCGTCGGACAACACCTTGTTCTGAAGAATCTTCTTTCGCAGCTCCTTATCGGGGCGTTCCAGTTTTGTGGTCAAGCCCCATCGAAAACGTGTAAGCAGCCTCTCCTCAACCCCTTGCATATCCATGGGAGCACAGTCTGATGTCATAACCAACTGTTTGTTATTCTGATGCAAGTGGTTGAAAATATGGAAAAAAGTGTTTTGCGTTTTTTCCAATCCCGATAGTTCATGAATATCGTCAATCAGCAAGACATCAATACTCTGGTAGAAATTGATAAAGTCGTTTATTGTGTTGAACCGCCGAGCATCGGTATATTGAACCTTAAAGAGATGTGCAGACAGATATAACACCTTTTTTTCAGGGTATAATTCCAGCACTTTTGATCCGATTGCATGGCAGAGATGGGTTTTGCCCACACCAGAGTGCCCATGCACAAAAAGTGGGTTGAATGCAGTTTTCGCAGGATTCATAGCTACTGCCTCTGCTGCTGTTCGTGCCAGACGATTGCTCTCCCCCTCAAAAAAATTGAGAAAGGTGTACTTTGAATTTATCTGTGAATCGAACTCTGATGTCTCCACCCTGTCGAACGGGCTTGGCACTTTGGCTGAAATTTTTTTAGAAATGTTCTTTTCTACACCTGCTAAAGGTTTCCTCTCTCCTCGAAGCTCAACAGCGGTGTTACTTTCTGTTTCAACAAGTATACGATAGTTGAGGATAGTACCATCACCAATCTCCCTATAAAGGGTCTGTTGGATAAGATCAAGGTATTTGTCCTCAAGATACTCATAAAAAAACTGACTGGGGACCTGAACGGTCAGTACATTGTCAAGGTACTTTAAAGGTACAATAGGAAGAAACCATGTATTGAATGCTGGTTCGGGTATATTATCCCGAATAACTTTCAAACAGTTATCCCATAAAAGTCGGTAATCTTTATTCATTAGCACAAATGGTCTTTTTCTTTCCAGAAACTAAGTACAAATTTTCAAAAAAAAATTGAGAAAAAAAAATTGAGTTCATCAAGTGACTTTTTTCGCGAAAAAAAACACTATTTATCAACCCGATACAGGCATCTCATTATATGACAGCATATTAGTAAAACTTCTTGATCTAAACATGGCTGATTGACAACATGATATAAAAAGCATTAACACTCTTAAATTAATGCAAATATACTACATTTTTATTACCTATCTTCTGCTATACAAAGAGTTTCATCAATAATTGCCAAAAAAGACATTATTTAGAATGATTCTAATTAAATAATTTCTACAGTAACGAGATGAAACCTCTGAAACCTAGAATAAGCGCACTCTTACAGTCAAATACCTCTCCGGATTCTGACGAATATCTTCGAGCAGTTTTGAAGCAGTATCCAAAGTTACGCTCAAACTGTCATATAGTTTGGTGTCGTTCAAAAGCAGGCCCAATGAATTATCGTTACTGTTAAGCTTTCCGGTCAACAATTTTAGATTGTTTGCTGTTTCATCAATTGAAATAAAAGTAGTCTTAATATCCAATTGACTCAGCCCTCCGCTAAAATCTTTCAAATCGTTTGATACAGAAGCGAGATTATTCCCAATCTCTGGAAGTTCTTTTTCCAGTGAGCCTACGATACGGTTCAAGCTTGCACTTGAGTTGTTAAGTTGCTCTATTGTTTGGCCTATACCATTAATTGAACGTTCCCATGAAGGGTGTGACAAAATCTTGTTCAATGAAAAAAGGACAGAATCGATTCGCTGAATAATAGAATCGGCCATAGGCATCATGCCAGCAACATCATCCATAAGCCCTGTCTCTTTTCCCCCGGTAATTGTATCGCCAGGCTGAAGATAAACGCCTGATGGTGCCATAAACAGATTTACTGTTGATGCACCAAACATATCGATACCATATTCGAGATAACTACCTTCAGTAATCCTTATGCCTTCATCAAGATTAATTCCTACTGCAAATTGCATTGGTTCAGTGCTGATAATATTTATTGTGTTTATCAGTCCTATTTGATATCCTTTTACATATACGGGTGAAGAAATTAATAATTTCGATACATCCTCAAATACAGCATAATATTGATTCTGCCTTTTGAAAATATTTATCCCTTTAAGAAAATTAATTCCGAAATAAATCATGACGAGGCTTGTAATAAATGCCAGCCCTATAAGCGCACTCCTGTTTAAGTTTTTATTCATACGATTAAAGCTGTTTATTTTACTCGTTCCCCATTTTCAAACTCGATAATGAACGCATCTTTGAATTTTTTCTGGACATCTCTCAGTAATCTCCTCACCTCATCAGGATTATCGGTACTTCCGTATGTATATTTGTAAATTTTGCCGTCTAAATAATAATCAACAGGTTTCAACCCTTTAAATGCAGCTGCACCGTTTTCAATTTTTCGCGATGATGTTAGAAACTGAATTCTGAATTCTTTCCCGTTTTCAACAGCTGACAATGCATGCGAATCGGTGTCCTGTGAAACATTTTCCTGAAAACCACGTGTTCCTGTATTGGTGAATAGGTGGCTCTTTTTGTCATACTCTCTCTTATACTCTCTGAAGCCATTGTAAACTGACTGAGCCAAAGAGGACTGTCCTGCTTCACTCTTAAGGTATTTTTCATCCTGTCTGTTGCTTATATATCCCAATTCAACTAGAATACTCGGCATAGCCACCTCTCTCAGCACAAGGAATCCGGCCTGGCGTACATTTCTGTTTACCCTTTTAGAGTTTAACACAAGTTGATTCTGTACTAATGAGGCAAGACGTACACTCTGGTCAAGGAACTCGTTAGCCATAAACTCAAATATTATATATGACTCCGGCTCGTTAGGATTAAATCCTTCATATTTTATAGAATAGTCTTCCTCATACATTATCACAGCATTCTCAGCTTTTGCCACGTCTAGATTATCTTTACTTCTATGCAGCCCAAGAACAAAGGTCTCCACACCTTCAGGCGATGTCCTTTTTCTTTCGAGAGCATTGCAATGAAGAGAAATAAACAGATCGGCACGGGCCTTGTTAGCTATCTCCGCCCTTTTATTTAGTGCCACAAAACGGTCGCTGCTTCGTGTATATATAACATTAACATCGGGGTGATTGCTCTTAATGAGTTTACCCAATTTCAGTCCTACCGAAAGGACAATATCCTTCTCTTTTGAACTCTGCCCTACAGCACCCGGATCCTTTCCCCCATGGCCGGGATCTATAACAACTGTGAATTTACTGTTTTGAGCGAATATCTTATTTACATTGAAGAGTGAAACAGGCAAGCTCAGAAACAGCAAGAAAAGCAACTCTCTACAGTGTTTCATGTGAACCTCTTTTCTGCAAAAATAGACATAAAATTTATATTGAAAACAGTTATTCCGAATTCGCAAAAAGAATTTGCACAACTTTGAAAGAATTTAACAAGAAATAAGCCTCTGCCAAGGTAGAAAGGCATGAAAAAGGAAATAACCAGCAAAAAAATTGAGATGCCAATTATCTCACAGCCTCAGAAATTGTACTACGCAGACAGTCTTCAGCTAGTCAACTAAGGCATCAACTCAGCCAGCTTATCAAACAACTCGTTACCTCTCAAATTCTTTTCTATGATGATCCCCTCTTTATCCAAAAGTACAGTATGAGGAATACCATTAATAGCATACATATCAACCAATGGGCTGTCCCAATATTGCAAGTCGGACATCTGCGGCCAGGTCATATTCAAATCCTTTATCCCCTGAATCCAGTCAGCATGATTTTTGTCAAAAGATACACCTATAACTTCAAAACCTTTTTCCTTATATTTATCATAAGCGGCTACCACGTTAGGCATTTCATTGCGACAAGGGCCGCACCAAGAGGCCCAAAAATCCACTAACACATATTTCCTCTTTCCTGCATAATCAGAAAGTGAGACATCATCTCCTGAACTACTCTTCAACGTAAAATCAACAAATTTTTTCCCTACAGCTACATTTTCAACATTTTCCAGATGCTTCATTATTTTTTTAATTTTCTCTTTACCCTTAAAGTCATCATCTGCCAATGAAAGGATCTCTTTCTGCTGTTCAGGCTCAAACATTGAAGAAGAGTTCAGAAAAATATATTCTCCAAGCTCGTTCTTGATATTATCTTTTATAATGGTGAAAGTCAAATCAGCCAATTGACCTTCAATATTATCGTATGCTTTATTAATTTCAGCCTCCAGAGAGTCGGTCATCTCCCCGGCAGCCTTTGTACTGTTATATTGCTCTATCAGACTTTTTATTTCTTTCCTCAGAATATTCTGTTTCAGCCTGTAATCAGTATAGGCACTATTTATTTTAGTTCCCTTTACAATAATCACGGAATCGAACCTTACATCCAGCTTACCCGGTTCAACCAATATCGGTATTCCGCTTGCCTTCTGCGGATCAACTGATTCATCAAGTATAATAAAACGAAGCTCCTGAACATCAACGATTCCCGAAAAGGAAAACTTTCCGTTTTGAACTATTCCGCTATCAGTTATGATCATAGTATCATCTGCCATTTTTTGCAAATAGACATTTGTCCCTTCGTAAGCCACATCAGCAACAGTACCTTTTATTTTGTATTTGGCGTTGTTTTGGCATGACAGAAAAACGCCCGCTGCTAAAAACAGTAAAATTACTTTTTTCATCTTATATCTTTTTATAGTTAGACAGTAGCAAAGATATGTAAAAAGTCCAGACAAAGAAGGAACTTGCTAATTTTTTTGCACGGTTGCAATAATCAAGAATATTATTCGTTTAAATCATATATTTTAAGCTTCGCAAGAATTAAATATTATCTCATACAGCCTAATATAAGACATATAATAATAACCTGATATGGGTAAGTATCATAATAATAAATTTGAATTAATTGCCGGGGATACTCCCGGCAATGAGCCTTCAGAACTCACATTGTCCTTTTTAAGGCAATTTGCCAGAAGCCTTAAGGTGGAAAAATATCGGGGACTGCAGGTCAAGACACATGATGAAAACTGAATGAATGCGCCCTTTAAAGTAGAGACTCCATTTTACCGGAATAAAGATTTTTCCTATCTTTGAATTTCAAAAAAATAATTTTTTATAGCATATGAGCACAATGGTAGCACCGTCTCTTTTGGCGGCTAATTTTCTTAATCTGAAAAAAGATATTGAAATGCTGAACCGTAGCGAGGCAGACTGGATTCACCTTGATATTATGGACGGTGTTTTCGTTCCCAATATCTCTTTCGGTTTTCCCGTTATCAATCTCTTGCGAAAAATCACTGATAAACCATTGGATGCGCATTTGATGATTGTGCAGCCAGAGAAATTCACCAATGAGATTGCAGCTGCAGGAACTGCTTACATGAATGTTCACTACGAAACCTGCCCCCATCTTCACCGGGTTATACAGAGTATCAGGGCTAAAGGAATGAAACCAGCCGTTACTCTAAACCCGCATACTCCGGTATCTTTACTTGAAAATATACTTCCCGACCTTGACATGGTGTTGCTGATGTCGGTAAACCCCGGATTTGGTGGCCAGCAATTTATTGAACACTCCTTAAAAAAGGTTGACCAGTTAAAAAATATGATTCAAAAAATGGGCACCGCCACTCTTATCGAGGTTGATGGCGGAGTCAATCTTGAGACTGGGAAGAGGCTTGTGGATGCCGGCGCCGATGTACTTGTAGCCGGGAGCTTTATCTTTTCTTCTGATAATCCGGAGGAGGCAATAAGTCAGCTGAAGTCGCTTTAACGCCTCTTTAACCGGCCTTCATCTCTGATTTTTAAACTGCCTGCACCGTTTGTAAGCACCTGCTTGTCAATAGAGTGCTTTTATTTATTGTAATTCACTTTCATGTCTAAATGAAGGTACTGATTGGAAAAACACCCTTCTTTCGTCTATTGATTCCCGTTATAATAGGTATTGCGGCATGTTCAATATTTCCGTGGATAGTACTCTTAACTCCTCTAACTGGCTTGACTGGATTATCCCTGATGCTGTTCTCTTACCGCACAAAAAAGTATAATTTCAGACTCAGATGGCTTTTTGGCGCTGGGGTATTTCTCTTTTTGTTTGCCCTTTCAATACACCAGTATGATGAGCAGGAACATCAAACCAGATTTACCTTTTCCAATGGCGAGCTGAGCTATATTGGCATTGTACAGGATATTCCAGAAAATAAACCCCGATCCATAGCAATAAACATGAAAACAGCATCTCCTACTATGAGGAAAATTATTCTTTACCTGGAAAAAACAGATGAGGCAATGTCTCTGAAACCGGGTGACGAAATTGTTTTTGCCACACAGTTACAACCTTTCCGGAATTTTGGCAACCCTGACGACTTCGACTATTCTAGGTTCATGAAAATAAAGGGTTTTGCCGGATTTGGATTTGTTACTGCCGGCAGCTGGCGTGCAACAGGTAGAAAATCATTCTCAATTCCAATTCTTTCCCAGAATCTCCGTGCCAAAGCACTTGATTTTTACCTCAGATTCAACCTCGACAGAGATGCATACGCTTTATTGTCAGCAATTACTCTTGGTTATAAAGCATACCTGACCGATGATATGAAGGAGGCGTTCAGGGCATCAGGAACTTCGCATGTATTGGCCGTTAGCGGATTGCATGTAGGTATTATATATATTATTATCAATACTATGTTTGCTTTTCTTGGCAAAACAGGAAAAAGTTTTAACATAAGGCAATGGCTGGTAATACTTTTACTTTGGGGATATGCGTTCATTGCCGGGATGTCTGCTTCGGTAATACGTGCTGCAATAATGCTCACTATATACTGCCTTGGAAGAATCAGTAAGGGAAGGGGATTTACATACAACACACTGGCTGCAGCTGCTTTTCTCATACTTATTTTCCGTCCATTCTTCATTTTCGATATTAGTTTTCAGATGAGCTTCGGAGCAGTTTTTGCTATCCTTTATTTTAATCCTAAGATAAATAGTCTTTATCGTCCTGCAAACAGAGTGGCAACATATATATGGGAGTTGCTAACTGTGTCAGTATCGGCACAACTGGGCGTTTTCCCTCTGGTCCTTTACTATTTCGGGACATTCCCAACATATTTCTTTATAACTAACATTCTGGTAATACCAATGATTGGATTAATTATCTATGGAACCCTTCCACTTGCTGCAATGGGAGCACTCAATTTCCTGCAGTCTGATATACTGGAACATTCATATAATTTTTTTCAATGGATTGTGAAGATACTTGCCGAAGCAACATTAAAAATTGTATATATTTCTGAATCAATCCCTTTTGCGCAAATATCGGATATTCACATTACACTATTCCAACTTATAGTGCTCACGTTTATTATCTTTACCTTTACCCAATTTCTCTATTCAAAACGGCCTGGAAATCTCATAATATCACTTTCTGCTATTTTATTATTTCAACTTACCATAACGCACAACATTATGTCTATGCCTTCTCCAAAAATAGTTGTATTTAATCATTCCAGTAAAAGCGATATAGCCGTGGTTGTCAAAAACAGACGCATTTTTGTGGAGGTTCCTCACAACGGACTGCTACCTCATCCCGAAAAAAGTATTCTTCGTATTTCGGATGATTATTTCGACAATTACATCGGCCGGGAGAGGTTTAATACTGATATACTTATACTTTCGCAAAAAAGATATTTTAATATTGAACAAATACATAACATTTTTAACCCGTCCACAATTGTTTTGGACAGCTCTCTACCGCGTTTTACAGCAAAAAAAATGGAGATGGAATGCATCCGGTTGGGTATAAAGGTTCACGATGTGGCGCAAAACGGGGCTTTTTCAGTAAATTTTTAGTAATTTTGTCGCTCATCATCTAAAGGGTGCAGATTAAAATGAACTTTACAAAATCCATCTCCCATGTTATCAAACCCAAGAGAGTGAAGCAGATAATGGAGTCTGTCGACAGGTCCGAAAAGATCGTTATCACCACTCACCTCTCCCCCGATGGAGATGCGTTGGGAGCCTCTCTTGCTTTATTTCATTATCTGAAGGCAAAGAGAAAAAAGGTGAGGATTATTGTCCCCAACTCCTTTCCCTATTTTCTTAAATGGATGGAGGGTGCAAACGAAGTTGAAGTGTATGAATACAATCCCGCAGCCGGGCAACATATACTTCGGTCGGCTGATCTGATTTTTGCTCTCGATTACAACATCTCAAAAAGAGTTGGAGACATGGCGCCCTTCCTCGAAAATTCACTAGCGAAAAAAATTCTTATCGACCACCACCCTTTCCCCGGTGATAACTTCGATATAATTGTATCTCATCCCGAAATATCCTCCACAAGTGAACTCATATTCAGGCTGCTCTTTCAAGCCGGAAAATATGACGAGATAACACAAGCCGGGGCGGAATGTATCTATTGCGGCATGATGACAGATACCGGCGGGTTCACCTACAACTCAAGTGATCCTGAGATATTTGAGATCATCAGCATGTTGCTGCGTAAAAAAATAGACAAGGATACCATCTATTCGCGGGTATTTCACAACTTTACTGAAAACAGGTTTCGCCTTTTAGGCTTCACACTGTCGCAGAGAATGGAGATTTATCCTGAACTTCATGCTGCCCTTCTATACCTCTCAAAGGACGACCAGGGACAATTTCGCATCAACAAAGGTGATACAGAGGGATTTGTAAATTATCCGCTCAGCATCAAAAATATCATATTTTCTACATTCATCCGAGAAGAGGAAGGACTGGTAAAACTATCGTTTCGTTCCCAGAACTCATTCCCTTGCAACGAGTTTGCAGCGGAATTCTTTAACGGTGGTGGGCATCTGAATGCTTCAGGAGGAGAACATATTGGTTCATTAGAAGAGGCGCTTCGTATTTTTTCAGACGGACTCAAAGCATATGAAGATAAGCTTCGAAAAGCCAACAACGAACTTTAACCCATTTTTAAGAATAGATAATGTTTATTTCGGTGTAATAGATGTGTTTTTTACGTAGATTGTTTAATTTTGTAACTTGGATTTCGGTGTACGGATTTTTTTAATATTGAATTAATTTTATGAAGAAAATAAATATAATTCCTTTTTTGCTCATCGGGCTGCTGATTCTAATAATTTCTTGCAATGACAGGAAGTCGTATGCCGACTACCTGAAAGATGAATCTAGGGCAATCAACCTGTTTATTGCAAAGAACAATTTTGCTATCCTGGACAAATTCCCTGAAAATGGCAATTTCGAAGAAAAAGAGTTTTATAAAGATCCGAATACAGGAGTTTACTTTAACATAATCTCTTACGGAGATACAACTGATAGCAAACAGTGGAGGGTACAGTGGAGAGAGAAGGTGTTTATTCGTTTCAAAGGGTTGCAATATTTTATGTCTAACGACACTATAAGGTATTCCAATTCTCAGAGCACCTTCCCCGAAGAGCTTGAATTTTTAGGCCCTGTTACTTCATCTAACAAGAACAGCTACGGAACCCCGGCGTGGGCTGTGCCTCTGTTATATATAGGCCATAACGGAAAGGTAAAAATGATTGTGCCTTTCGAGGTGGGATCTTCTTACGACAGGTCTCAATACCAACCAACATATTACGATGAGGTTTCATACAGGTTTGAAAATCATATAAACAAGTGATTGGCTGACGGAAATATTCATTAAAACAGAAAATGGACGTCAGATTATCTTTTTTCGCATCATTCAGGTTCAATATAATTTAGAAAATCAGAATCCATATGACATTGATTAAATCCATATCCGGCATCAGAGGGACAATAGGTGGTGCAACAGGAAACAACCTCACTCCACTCGACATAGTGAAGTTTACTGCTGCCTATGCAACATTTATTAAAAATTCATTACAGGTGAAGAAACCTGTAATAGTAGTAGGCCGCGATGCCCGAATCTCAGGTGAGATGGTACACCGCATAGTCACTGGGGCCCTCATGGGGATGGGCTGCAACGTAACTGATATTGGAATGGCTACTACCCCCACAACAGAGATAGCAGTAATAAAGGAAAACGCCTCCGGAGGAATAATTATCACGGCTAGTCATAACCCAAAGCAGTGGAATGCGCTGAAACTCCTTAATAACAAAGGGGAATTTCTTAATGCGGATGAGGGGCAACAGATTCTCGCCATTGCCGAAGAAGAAGATTTTGCATTCTCTCAGGTAGATGATCTGGGTATAATTACACAGAAGCAATATCTTCACGAACATATTCAAAGTGTTCTGTCCCTGGAACTGGTAGATAAAGAAGCTATTAAAGCTGCCAATTTCCGTGTAGCCATAGATTGTGTAAACTCTGTAGGAGGAATTGCAATCCCTGAATTACTCTATGCCTTAGGAGTTAAAGAGATATTTAAGCTTCACTGTGCACCACATGGTAATTTCTCACATAATCCTGAGCCACTACCTCAACACCTGACAGAGCTCTCTTCACTTACAAGAAGCTCTAAGGCAAACGTTGGATTCGCGGTTGACCCTGACGTGGACCGGCTTGCCATCTATTGTGAAAATGGTGAACCTTTTGGCGAAGAGTATACACTTGTAGCCGTTTCAGACTACGTTTTGCAAAATACTCCGGGCAACACTGTCTCCAACCTGAGCTCAAGCCGCGCCTTAAGAGATGTCACACTTGAGAGAGGCGGAGAATACCATGCGGCAGCCGTTGGTGAGGTTAATGTTGTTGCCAGGATGAAAGAGGTGAACGCTGTGATTGGTGGAGAAGGTAACGGAGGGGTTATCTATCCCGCCTCACACTACGGACGGGACGCACTTGTTGGTGTTGCTCTTTTTCTTACACACCTCGCTAAATCGGGTAAGAAACCATCTGAGCTGAAAAAGATATATCCCTCATACTATATGGCTAAACAGAAGGTAGAACTCACACCCGAAATAGATACTGACTCTGTTCTTGAAAAGATGAAAGAAAAATTCAGCGACCAGCAGGTAACTGATATCGATGGAGTGAAGATAGATTTTCCGGACAAATGGGTCCACTTGAGAAAGTCCAATACTGAACCAATTATACGCGTTTACTCTGAGGCACACTCTATGGAGGAGGCAGAAGAGATAGGTAAAGATATAATAAACCTTATTAAAGAACTCACCTAATATAGCATAACAGTCATATGTTTTTATCACTCAATTGCCACATCATCTTTTTGACGTGGCAATTGAATTAAATAGACAGGATATGAAAGATGCATTAATTAGCCGCGAAGACCTGAGGAAGCTGCATCCCGTGTTCCGTGGAAAATATGGAGATAAGATCATCGATTTTGGTGTAAAAATATCTGCCTTACATGTTCCGAATGAGATTTACAATAGATCAAAACACCTTACAGGCCCGGCTTTCTGCAAGGATGTTTTGGATAATCTGGAAATTATCAGGACTATCAAAAATTTGGAAATTCTGGATAACTGCAAGGGCAGCCCTTTTATTACTGTATCAAATCATGCCTACGGACATATCGATGGTATTGCAGCTATCGAGACGGTAGGCAGCCATGTGGAGAATTACAAAATGATGGTAAACGTAATTCTGGGATTAATTGACACTATGGCAGAGAATTTTATTACAGTTAATCCGATGAAATATGCAGAAAAGAACAGTATCACCTATGCCGGCATAAGAGAAAGCATTTCGCATGTGCGGAAAGGGTATCCGCTTGGTTTTTTCCCTGCTGGAGCAGTGTCAAATATGGTTTTAAAAAATGGGAAAATCGTTATAGAAGACCGGGAGTGGCAGCCGGCTGTACTGAAGATTATTCAAAAGGTAAAGGTACCCGTTATCCCAATGCATATATCAGGCAGAAACAGCCTTTCGTTCTATTTTTCGAGAATATTCGGATGGAAAGTCCGAAACCTCAGGTTATGCCACGAAATGTATAACAAAAAAGGGAAAGAGATAGTCATCACCTTCGGTGAACCCATTACACCCGATGTTATTGAACTGTTTGAAGATGACACTAAAAGCCTGGGAGAATTTCTGAAAGCAAAAACATACGCTTTAGGAAAAAAATAAATTAATTGCTATCTTTGTTAATCTCAAACAGTACAACAGCCACACTTATGGTAAAGCATTCAATACAACAGGTGAAACAACGTTTTGGTATCATAGGCAATGATGCCATGCTTGATCGTGCCATTGATGTAGCCTTACAGGTGGCTCCAACCGACCTGTCGGTACTTATCACCGGAGAGAGCGGAACCGGAAAAGAAAATTTTCCTCAGATCATACATCAATACAGTAACCGCAAGCATGGCCCCTACTTTGCCATAAATTGCGGGTCCATCCCCGAAGGGACCATTGATTCGGAACTTTTCGGACACGAAAAAGGCTCTTTCACAGGTGCTACGGGAACCAGGAAAGGCTACTTTGAAGTAGCCGATGGAGGTACACTCTTCCTTGATGAAGTAGGAGAACTGCCTCTTTCAACTCAGGCACGCCTTCTCCGAGTGCTGGAAAGCGGAGAGTTTATAAAAGTAGGCTCATCGAAGGTTGAAAAAAGTAATGTTCGTGTAGTCGCTGCCACCAACCTCGATATGGTGAAAGCTGTAGAGATAGGGAAATTTCGCGAAGACCTCTATTATCGCCTGAACTCGGTGCCTATACGCATCCCCCCGTTGCGCGACAGGAAAGAAGATATCCCTCTCCTGTTCCGTAAGTTCGCAGGCGACTGCAGTGAAAAATATATGATGCCACCCATCACTCTTTCGGAAGATGGCAGGGAGATGCTGAAGAACTATCGCTGGCCAGGCAATGTCCGTCAATTGAAAAATATAACTGAACAGGTTTCGATCATCGAACAAGAACGCATGATCACAACTGATATCCTTCAGAAGTATCTGCCTTACAACGAAGTAGGCATGCTGCCTGTTTCGGTTTCCCAGATTCAGGGAAGGGAGCATAAACTGTTTGCAAACGAACGCGAGATTCTTTACCAAGTGCTTTTCGATATGAAAAAAGATATTACCGATCTCAAACAGGCAGTTAAGAGTATTATGAAAGATTCATCACACGTTCAGCATTCAGCATCTTTCGACTCCTCATCCTCCGATATCCACCAGTCGTCAATTATTACAAATGACAATAAAAGGGTGTCAGTACCCATGAAATATGAAGTTGTCCCACAAAAAATATCCATTGACGAGCCCGACAAGAATGATATCCAGGAAGCTACTGAATATGAAGAGGCCGCATTATCAATCAGCGAGGTAGAGAAAGAGATGATAGCTAAAGCACTGGAACGCCATAACGGAAAGAGGAAACTTGCCGCAAACGACTTGGGTATCTCGGAACGTACTCTTTATCGCAAAATCAAGGAGTACAACCTATAAGATCAAAAAGCAACTAACCATAACAGATTTCAAACTATCAGAGCCTACATCTTCCTCACTTCTGAATTCAGATCTATAAAGGGAAAAAACTGATTAATCGTATGAAACAGAGTATTTACATTCTCATTTTGTTGTTTGCATTGAACTCATGCAAAATATCCTACTCTTTCAGGACAGCTTCTATAGATTATAATCTTACCAAAACGCTATATATAGGACATTTCATCAATCAGGCTCCACTGGTGTATCCACCTCTTGAGCAAAGATTCAATGAAGAGATGAAGGATATGTTCACCCGCAACACGCGCCTTCAGCTGGTTGACAGGAACGGCGATATGGAGATTGAGGGCGAGATAGTGGGATACGAGCTTACACCTTTGGCTGTACAAGAGGATGCTTTTGCTTCAGAAACACGACTTACCATGACTGTAAGGATGCGTTTCAGGAACAATAAGACAGA
The DNA here is from genome assembly GCF_022267555.1 of Proteiniphilum propionicum. Taxonomy (NCBI): domain Bacteria; kingdom Pseudomonadati; phylum Bacteroidota; class Bacteroidia; order Bacteroidales; family Dysgonomonadaceae; genus Proteiniphilum; species Proteiniphilum propionicum. Next base: position 1,526,333 of record NZ_CP073586.1, on the reverse strand, counting down.
TGCTCCCGAAGTTGAGGAGAGATTCTCTGCAAACAGAACCTTTCCCAGTAATACTTTGTTCGATACAGTTCAGGATCAACTTATTAAAGAGCTTACTGATGAGATTATAGATCAGATATTTAATGCTACAATGGCTAACTGGTAACAATATGCAAAAAGAAGATCTGTATACTCTTATCTCCAATCCCGGCACACTGGATATCGCAACTTTGGATAAACTTGAAGAGGTGATAAATGAATACCCATATTTTCAAACTTCAAGGCTTTTGCTTACAAAGAACCTTAAAGTAACAGATAATGAAAGGTATAACGAAGAACTTGGAAGAACAGCTATTCTGTGTGCAGACAGAAAAAGACTGTTTTACCATATTTTTAATGATGATTATAAAGGACTTATGGCAAATCAGAAAAAGCCCGATTGTGAGACAGGCGACAGGACTGAGGAGCTGCTGGAGTCGTTTCTCTCATCTCTATCTAAGAGTAAACCGTCACAGTCATGCATTGATGATGCAGAGTTGAATATTGTTTCTACCGACTATTTATCATATCTCAATCATCTGGGTGTTAACATGGTGACTGAACAGGCAAAAGGCCAAAAGCTTCAGCATCACGATATCATAGATGCTTTTATAGAAAAAGCAGAAAATGACGCAATTTTTATACCAGGAGAAAAGGTTCCGGACAGTATTGCTCTGAGCTCAGGTAGTGAAAATGAAGATGAAGATGAAACAGGTGAGTTCCTGACCGAAACGCTGGCAAAAATATACATCAAACAGAAAAAATATGAGCAGGCACTCACAATAATTAAAAGAGTAAGTTTGAATTTTCCAAAAAAAAGTGCTTACTTTGCAGACCAAATTCGTTTTCTTGAGTTATTGATTATTAACGATAATAAAAAAAACAAATAAAATATGTATATTTTTATTACAATCCTTATCTTGCTTGCGTCCATCCTGATGATTCTGGCTGTTTTGGTACAGAAATCGAAAGGTGGAGGCCTTGCTAGCGGCTTCTCGTCATCGAACCAGATCATGGGTGTACGGAAAACGACCGACTTCCTGGAAAAATTCACCTGGACACTGGCCGGTATTGTGATTGTTCTTAGCATCTTAACGGCTAAATACACAGCCTCACGCACAAATGCTCCACAATCACAGGTAGAAGTGCAGCAAACTGCACCGCTTAGCCCATCAACAGCTCCGGATGTGGCCCCGGGTATGCCTGTTCCTTCACAGGTGCCTGCTCAGCCTACACCCGAAGAGGGAACGCCGGCCGAGTAATCCGGTCAGCAAAAATCTAAAAATATAGAAGTTGGGCCTGTGTTCAACTTCTTTTTTATTTGCTTAACTTTCGCAGCTATAACTGGTGATATGTTTTAGCAATTTGCGAAGGTTTAATGAATGAGCCCACTTTAATAAGTTATTTAAATCTAATTTCAACAATACTTGAACAGGGTAGTGATTTTTGAACATCCCTAAAAAAACTGAGATCTGATTATGCAAAAGTTCTATTTAATTTTATTACTGATTTTTCCACTGACAGCTAAAGCACAGATTATCACTTACGATACAATCAGAGTATCTCCGAATGACGAACGCAATATCCATCTCTACCAACAACGAAAAAAGACGGATAATAAAACATATCATTCAGCAAGCAGAGATAATAAAGATAACCACATACCGGCATTCGATAAAAGTAAACTTCTTTTTGGTGCAGACTTTGGCCTTTCGATAAGCCATAACTTCACAAATATTGGACTAGGCCCTCAGCTGGGATATCAATTCAACAACCATTTAATGGCAGGAGCCGGGATTAAATATTATTACAAAAGGTCAAAAACGTATGATTATGAAATAAAAAACAATCTGCTTGGGGCAAACGTATTTGGTTATTTTTACCCTGTACGTTTTATCACAATATTCATACAGCCGGAGATAAACTACACCTGGTCTGAATTAAGGCCCGAATCACATGAAGAATCCATTTCTAGCAGGGGATACGCGCCGTCACTGGTAGCAGGTGCCGGATTCAGGCTTGAAAGTTCGCATGTAACATTAAACTACGACTTGATGCAACACACCAATTCACCTCATCCAAGCGGGCTTTATCTCGGTATTTCAGCATTTTTCTAACCCACACCATCCCCTGATAGCTATTGTTGAAAAAAGAGAGTGTTCTTATTTGAAGGCGAGTTCAGAAAAGAGCTGATTAGTGGTCTTATGCCAGTCAACATCGCAGGAGTTATGTCACACAGAAATACCATTTATGTAACGAATAATGCATACTGTCACCGGTTTCAGATAGTTAATGAAACGCAGTGATACAAAGAACACAAATTTTTATCTGATCACAATATCCCTTATAATTGGAAGCCCGGCATGATCGTTTAATTTTTTAATCAGCCCCTCCTTGTTCATCAACAGCTCTGCACGAAGAACAGCCGATGTAAGTTGCACATAGAGGACACCCCGATTGAAATATACATTTCCGGTATATTTTGACACAGCCTCTCCCAGGACTTCACCCCACCCTCTTATGGCGCGGTGTTCAGCCATCTTGTTCTTCAAGGCACTGTTTTCTTCAAAAAAGTCTGAAAGTGCCTTCGATAAAGGTTGTGTATTTTTCTTCAACATGCGATCTTAATCATTCATAGGTTTTATCTCTCCGTCTACTACTGAGAAAATTTGAGATGAATTATGTATCCTTTCCAGAATTTTATCAAGCGAGCCTCTATTGGTGTCAGATATGAAAATTTGTCCAAACCCAGGGCCCGAAACAAGTTTAACAATCTCTTCCACCCTGTTGGCATCAAGCCTGTCGAAAATATCATCGAGCAACAATATTGGAGTAGTATTCCCTGTTTGCAACAGAAAATGAAATTGTGCCAACTTGAGTGATACAAAATATGTTTTGTTCTGACCTTGAGAGCCCACTTTTTTTATGGGGTAACCATTTAACAGCATCTCAAGCTCATCACGGTGTACACCCACAGTAGTGTGCCCAAGTATTATGTCACGCTGCCGGTTTGAGTATAGCATTTTGCTAAAATCACCATCATTTAACGGAGAAATATAATCGAATGAAACACTCTCACCCGATTGACTGATCCGGGAGTAAAAATCGTTGAAGATAGGTGTAAATTCCCTGATAAAATCTTTCCTCTTTCGGTAAATGAATGTGCCATCTTCAACCATTTGATCTTCCCAGAGTTCAAGCAAGGTAAAATCTATATACCTCTCTTCGTTTTTCAGAAGCACATTCCTTTGCTGCAGAGCTTTCGTATATCTTACCAGTGCACGAAGATACTCTTTATCAAACTGGGATACGGCAATGTCCATAAACTTGCGGCGCACTTCGCTTACCCCGGTAATCAGTTCGTTATCGGCCGGAGACACCATTACCAGAGGAATCAAGCCAATATGATCAGAAAGCCTTTCATACTCCTTCTTGTTACGCTTAAACTGCTTTTTCTGCCTTCTACGTATTCCACAATATATCTCTTCATTCGAAGCATCTTCGAACTCGTATCTTCCCTGCAACATGCATACATCCTCATCATGCTTGATAATCTGAGAATCGACAGGATTGGTATAACTTCTGCAGAACGACAGGTAATAGACCGCATCAAGCAAGTTTGTTTTCCCCATTCCATTGTCACCTATAAAACAGTTTATCTTCGGAGAAAATTGCAGTTCTGCCTGGGCAAGGTTCTTATAATTTATTATTGACAGTTCTTTTAATATCATCCTTTTATTCCTCTATCAACAAGCGTTGAAGGTCTTCTGGAGAAATATTCATCTTCAGGCGTCCCTGTGAAGCAAATGAAATCTTACCCCTCTCTTCTGAAACAATGATAACTTTAGCATCAGTCTCCTGTGAGATGCCTAACCCGGCTCTATGCCTCAACCCTAGATGAGTTGGAATATTTGGATTTTGAGAAATGGGCAGTATGCATCCGGCAGCCTTGATTTTTGTTCCTACAACAATCATTGCGCCATCGTGCAATGGACTGTTTTTAAAAAAAATATTCTCTACTAGCCGCGATGATATATCAGCATTCACAATTTCTCCAGTCTGTTCATAAAGTCCCAAATGAATGTCGCCCTGAATAGCTATAAGTGCACCGGTATTGGCTCTCGACATATTCATGCAGGCAAGCACTATAGCAGTAAGATGAGAGTTGTCTTTCTTCTGCTTTTCACTTGGAAAAAACAGCTTGGTGATGAAATTCCATCCTCTTTTAGATCCTAAAGACATCAGAAAACGGCGTATCTCATCCTGGAAAAGAATTACAAGCAAGAACAATCCCACACTCACAAACTGATCGAGAATGGAACCTAGCAGAACCATATTGAAAACTCGAGACACCAGAATCCAGATCACCATAAACACCAGAATCCCAATGAACAGAGGACGTAAGCCGGAAATTTTTACCAGCCTGAAGAGGTAATAAAGAAGAAACGCTACCAGAAGTACGTCTATGAAATCTTTTATTCCGAAGTGTGCAAACATACAAATTATGTGTCAAATTCTGCTATCTTCCCGACAATTCTTATGCATTCCACAGCCTCTTTCACATCGTGAACCCGTAAGAAAGAGGCACCGGAGAGCAGGGCAACTGTATTAAGCACTGATGTGCCGTTTAGACTTCCTTCCGGAGTGGATTGGAGCAACTTGTAGATCATCGACTTTCTCGATATACCTACCAGTATCGGCTCTTCAAAGATATGAAAATATTTCAGATAAGCCATCAATTCATAGTTTTGAGATAGGGTTTTACTAAATCCGAAACCCGGATCAATAATTATATCGTTAACTCCAAGGAGATTCAGCTTTGCCTTGCGTTCTGAAAAATAGTAGAGAATCTCCTGAATAAAATTTTCATAATCTGTAAACTGTTGCATTGTTTGAGGTACTCCTCTCATATGCATAAGTATATAAGGCACATTCAGTTCTGCCACAACCGGGAACATGCGGCTATCTATCTGGCCCCCCGAAATATCATTTATTATGTTCACTCCATACTTCTCTACCGATTGCTTTGCCACATCAGCATGAAAGGTATCAACGGAGATTATGGCATCGGGAAATTCATTTCGCACCAACTTCAGTGCAGGCATCAGTCTTCCAGCCTCCTCATTTGCCGTTAGGAAAGAAGAAGCCGGGGTAGTGGACTGTGCCCCTATATCGATAATGGTTCCACCCTCTTCAAGTATCTGATGGCACCTTTCTATAATCTCGGTTTCCGAGTTCTTTCTGCTTCCGGAGAAAAAAGAATCTGGAGTAATATTTACAATCCCCATCACCAATGGTGTGGAGAGATCTATCAACTCTCCTTTTATGTTAATGGTTTTCTTCATTCTTCCTTTTTTCATCTTGTACTGTTTCTCTCCATCTATCAAATAAATCAATATGGCATTAAAGGACAGAGTCCGGATCCTGAAAAGGGTAATCTATTGTAAAGTGCAATCCCCTACTCTCCTTTCTGGCCATGGCCTGTTTAATGACCATATAACCCACTTTTATAATATTACGCAATTCACAAATATCGCGTGACACTACTGAGCGCTGGAAAAAATCCTCTGTCTCCCTGAACAGAATATCCAACCTGTCCAATGCACGCTGCAGACGAAGATCTGAACGTACTATTCCCACATAAGACGACATAATCTGCCCTACCTCCTTATAACTCTGCGTAATAAGCACCATCTCTTCAGGTGATGTTGTCCCTTCTGCATTCCATGGCGGTATATTCTCCTGAAACCCAAATTTTTTGAAGAGAGGGAGCGAATGCCTGGCTGCTGCGTCAGCAAAAACAACTGCCTCTATTAACGAGTTGGAGGCAAGCCTGTTAGCACCATGAAGGCCGGTACAGGCACACTCTCCGTTTGCATACAAACGGCCAATGCTTGTTTCTCCGTTTATATTGACCTTTATACCTCCGCACAAATAATGCGCAGCGGGAGCAACCGGAATCATATCTTTTGTAATATCTATACTATAGGAGAGACATTTTTTGTAGATGCCTGGAAAGTGATTACGGGTCTCTTCAGGGTCTTTATGTGTAACATCCAAATAAACATGTTCATAACCACGTTCTTTCATCTCCGTATCAATTGCCCTTGCTACTATATCGCGAGGCGCGAGTGACCCCCGTTTATCATATTTATGCATAAACTCCTTACCCTCAATCGTTTTTAGTATCCCCCCATAACCTCGCATAGCCTCTGTTATAAGAAAAGAAGGACGTGCTCCGGGATGATAAAGTGCCGTGGGATGAAACTGCACAAACTCCATTCCTTTTATCTCACCCTTTGCCCGTGCTACCATAGCAATGCCATCACCTGTAGCAACAAGCGGATTGGTTGTTGTTTGATAGACCGACCCGATACCACCGGTAGCCATCATTGTAACACGCGAAAGGAATGTATCAATTTCGTTGGTATCCTGATCAAGGATATAGGCTCCGTAACACTCAATACCGGGTGTATGACGCGTTACCACCTGTCCTAAATGATGCTGAGTAAGTATTTCTATAGCGAAATGATGATCTAACACATCAATATTGGGATGATTCCGGACAGCTTCTATCAAACTTACCTGTATTTCCGCTCCGGTACTGTCTTTATGATGAAGTATTCGAAATTCAGAATGGCCGCCTTCTCGATGAAGGTCGAAATTTCCCTTGTCGTCTTTATCGAAATCCACCCCCCAGCTAATCAACTCCTTTATTTGAGCGGGTGCTTCACGAACCACTTTCTCCACTACACGAACATCACAGAGGCCACCACCGGCGTCAAGTGTATCAGCGATATGTTTCTCAAAATTGTCCCATGGATTTGTTACCGAAGCTATTCCTCCCTGTGCATAAAATGTATTTGCATCCTCAAGCGAATTTTTCGCTACAATTGCCACTCTTCCCTGCTTTGCCACTTTCAGTGCAAAGCTCATTCCGGCAATACCTGAACCAATTACCAGAAAATCATACCTGTAAACCATCTTTTTCCTCTTTTGATTATTTTCACAACAGAGTGCAAATGTACACAATTCTCACGGTTTTTGTCCTCAGACAACCATTTTGATGATATAAAAGACTGAAGTGGCTCTCAATTCAGATTAAAAATTAAATTCATAAGAATATTTATCACAAAAATTCTGTAAATTGCACATTAAAATATTATATCTGACGTTATAACCAAACATTACATACAAATGATCCCTATAAATTCACCAATGCAACAGAAAGAGGATTATATTTAAGTTAAATAAACCAGTTTGATTTGTATATTTCATACATTTTATTTCCTTTGTATATTATAGCAAAGTTGTTGTTTAGCACAACTTTATTGGGCCTTTAAACCAAAATAAAGTTTTAATGAGATTCTGTAGTAAACGGCCAAATCATTATACTGTTGTAAAATTAAATTATTATTGTATGAAACACTTATTACAACTACTCCTGCTCTTTTGCTTCCTTCCGGCTTTGAATCTCTTCTCCGGAAATATTGAGCAGTCTGATTCAATATTAGTACTTAGAGGGAGGGTACTAGGTGGTGATACAAACCAGCCATTGCCCAATGCAAGTATAACCGTACAACAGGTGAAAGTTTCCAGTGTAACCAACCAAGATGGATACTTCTCTATAAGAGTACCGGAGTCTACACTGAATAAACAGCTGATTATACACTATCTGGGGTATGAAAACAAGGAAATTCCAATAGTTACCCTTATCAATAATCCAAATAATCACATTACCCTTATCCCCGCTCCAATTCAATTGAGCGAGTTGCTTGTGGTTTCTGGTGAAGGTAAAAGCCTTATAAAAGATGCATTGCAGCGTATTCCCCAGAATTACTCCTCAGATCCCAATATGATGGTGGCTTTTTACCGTGAATCGGTTAAAAAAGGATCAAATTATATCTCTCTTGTAGAAACAGTATTGGATGTTTACAAGGCATCTTACAGATCGTACAGCAACGATCAGGCAAAGATCTACATTGGACGGAAAGCCACTGATATATCACCGCGCGATACAGTGTTACTTAAATTTCAGGGAGGAATCAGTGATGCTCTGATGCTCGATATTGCCAAAAACCCGGAGGTTGTATTTGGCACAGATGCGTCAGAATATCAGTTTCATATTGAAGGATTGGTAAATATCAACAACAAGCCTCACTACATTGTTTCATTCACTGAGTATGAAGGAATAAAAGATATCCTTTTCAGAGGGAAAATATACCTTGATGCGCAAACCCTTGCTTTTGCACGAATGGAATTCAACATGAACGTGGAAGGCCGAAAAGATGCAGCGAACATTTTTATCAGGCGAAAACCGTCTAAAATGAGGGTGGAAGTGAATAAAGCACATTATGTGGTCGATTTTATTGAATATAACGGGAAATGGTATTTTAATTACAGCAGCACTGAAGTTGCGTTTCGTGTACGATGGACAAACCGATTCTTTGGACTGTTTGCAACCACTTACACTATTGCCTCGGAAATAGCCATTACAGATAGGTATAGTGACAATGTGGTTAAGTTTGCACGTGACGAACGTATCCACTCTACAGATGTAATTGCTGAACGTGTTGAATATTTTCTGGATCCTAACTTTTGGGGGGAGTACAACGTTATTGAACCCGATCAACAGATCGCCGATGCAATTAAAAGACTGAGTGGTAAATTACAGCGACGCAAACAATAAACATACTAAACTGTTTGTAATTATAAAATTTAAACGTACCTTTGCAACCCAATTATTTATATATGTAATAATTTTTACAAACAAGTATGTATTTAGATTCTGCTAAAAAGAAGGAAATCTTTGCCCAATACGGGAAGTCTAACACTGATACTGGCTCACCTGAAGCGCAGATAGCATTGTTTTCATACCGTATTTCGCATTTGACTAATCATTTGAAGTCAAACAAAAAAGATTATAACACGGAAAGAGCACTGAGAATTTTAGTAGGTAAACGTCGCCGTTTACTTGATTACCTCATTGAAAAAGACATTGAAAGATATCGTTCAATTATCAAAGAGTTAGGTATAAGAAAATAATTTTCTCAAAAGAAAAAATGAAGAGGGTAAAAGTATAATTTTATCCTCTTTTTAAACAAGGCAAATTTTTTACTCAAAATATATTGTTCTCTATTACAGGGTTATATCTGAATAGACATGTTTGAACAAAGCAAAAACATATTGTAAAACTATGTTTTATAATATGTTTTTTTGTTTTGCATATTCAAAAATGTGGCTTACCTTTGTATCGATAACCTAAAACAATCTTTTTTACCTTAATGCTGATATCACGTTAACCATTACAAAAGAGGCCTTCTCGATCGAGGTGGCCTCTTTTTTTATTGATGGCGGCTTATTTTAAAGTAAAAGCAGCTTTAGATATGGCCAGATCAGCTTTTGAAACCAAAAAATCTATTTGTCAAACTTCTGATGACAATATTGGAGTAAAAATTTCAATGCGTATAAAGCTTTATAAATATACTGTTTCTATGTTCCGTGGGGCACCCGGATCACACGTAGAGCGTTAAACCTGATTAGCAGAAGACAAGAAAGCTTGTCTTCTGCCATAAAGAGCAAAAGTTGAACAGAGTTCAAATATCCAACTTTAAAATTGCCTCCCTAATTTTTGTTAAATTTCAATTTCGTTTAAATAATTAAATAAATTACAGCTATATTTGAGCTTAGTAATATATTATTTTCGCAATTTGAATAGATACTATGAATAAAATACTAATTCTGATCGACTACTCCAGTGAGTTCAGCCGCCGCCTGCTAAAGGGACTGATTCAATATTCAAAAGAACACGGCCCATGGATCTTCTACCGGCTGCCTGCTTATTATAAAACTCTCTATGGCGAAGAAGGTATTGTTGAATGGGCAAAAGAATGGGAGGCCGACGCAATTATAGCAAGATGGGACCAAGAAGGAGCTAATCTTCTAGCTACTCTAAACATTCCAATACTTCTTCAAAACTACAAGGAACGTAGCCCATACTTCTCCAACCTGACCGGAGACTATATTGGGACCGGACAAATGGCAGCAAAATTTTTCATCAAAAGGCGTTATAGAAATTTTGCTTTCTACGGTAACAAAGGCGTTGTCTGGTCAAGAGAAAGAGCGGAAGGTTTCTGGAAAGAGGTAGAGAAAGCCGGCGGTAATTATTACTATTTCGAGAGTGAGAACCTGAATGGTGAACAGTGGAGTAAAAGCCATATTCAACTTGACGAATGGTTATTATCGTTACCAAAACCTGTGGGATTATTCGCCTGTGACGATAGCTTTGCACTCCAGGTTTCAGAGATATGCAAGATAAATAACATCAAAATTCCTGAAGATATTTCCTTATTGGGAGTTGACAACGACGAGTTGATATGCAATTTGTCAGATCCTCCTATTTCATCCATCATGACAGATGTGGAAAAAGGCGGTTATGAGGCAGGTAGATTAATTGACAGGTTCATTAAAAGAGAGATAACGGAGCCTTTCGATATAATTATCCGACCAACAAGATTTGAATTAAGAAAATCGACAGAAAAGTATGATATATCGAATGAATATATATCCGAGATAGTGAATTTTATTGAAGACAACTTCACAACCGACATCAACATAGATTCATTTTCCGAAATGGTACCTTTATCCCGCCGAAACCTTGAGGTGAAATTCAAAGACGAAATGGGAATCTCAATTTATCAGTTTATTTTAAGCTGCAGGATAGATTATTTCGCCCATCTATTGTTAACCACAGACAGGACATTATTTGACCTGGCTTTAGAGTCAGGATTCAATGACTGCAAAAACATATCCCGTATTTTTAAAAAAATGAAAGGCTGTACACCTATCGAATATCGTAAAAAGTATAGTGATCATGATAATGAATAACGTTTTTTGAAAACACAATTACGTTTTTAAAGCATTATTGAAAAATATAAGAAATAATTTTGTGTATTCAAGTCATTTTGAAGCACGGTCTTCATATTGTTTTAAAAAATTAATTTAAAAATGAGCACTAAACCTCAAATTAATCAAGTCCGGAATAAAAGCACCACTATCAAGTCTATGATTATTCTGGCACTCCTGTTTTTTATCTTCGGACTGGTATCCTGGGTTAATACCATTTTAATTCCCTATTTCCAGTTAACTCTTCAGCTATCTAATTTCCAATCCTATCTGGTTACATTTGCATTCTATATAGCCTATCTGGTAATGGCCATACCATCCTCTTTCCTGCTTAACAAGGTGGGGTATAAAAGAGGAATGATGTTTGGATTATGGTGCATGGCTTTGGGTGCACTGCTTTTTGTGCCGGCAGCCTACTGGCGCATCTATCAATTGTTTTTATTGGGTCTGTTCCTGCTGGGTGTTGGACTGGCTATTTTGCAATCTGCTGCAAATCCTTATGTAACCATTGTCGGACCTATAGATAGTGCAGCGAAAAGAATGAGCATTGTAGGAACCGGAAACAAGCTGGCAGGAGTGATCGCCAACCTGATTTTTGCCGCTGTTGTCATTAGAGAATCGGACAGAGTCCTTATACGGGAAATAGAAGCCGGAGCTTATACCGGTGAATCTCTTAACGCAGCACTGGATACGCTGATAAAAGGAGTAATAACACCTTACCTTGTTCTGGCAGTCGCATTATTCGTTTTCGGCATTGTGGTTCGTTACTCAACACTGCCTGAATTAGACCCGTCAGTGGTAAATAAGCGTTCCACAGAAGATGAAAATTCACACAAGTCGATTATCCAATATCCGGCTTTAGTGTTAGGTGTAGTTGCAATGTTCTTTCATGTTGGTACCCAGATGATTGCGCTGGGAACCAGTATCCAGTACGCCGGGACCATGGGGGAAAGCCTTTCAGGCCTTGCCCGGAATATTCCATCTTACACAATGTTCCTGACTTTTATCGGCTATTTTTTAGGAATTGCTCTTATACCTAAATATCTGAAACAACGGAATGCCCTGCTGATATGCGCTTCAATAAATCTGGTTTTATCAGCATTGATCATTACCACATCTGGGACAGTAAATTTCCTTGGAATGACTACAGATATTTCACTTTGGTACCTTGTGATGATGGGGCTCCCTAATGCTTTGTTGTATGCAGGTATATGGCCTTTGGCTATAAACAGGCTGGGGAAATATACAAATCTGGGATCTGCATTCCTTGTTATGGCACTAAGTGGAAGTGCAATAATGCCTATTGTTTACAACTCATTTGTTGAAATGAATTCATCATTATCGGCTTTTGATGCAATGAAATTGGCATATTGGGTACTAATCCCATGTTTTGCATATATAGTATGGTATGCTGCTCACGGGTATAGCATCAAAGAGTGGAAACAAAACAAAGCAGAGAGCAGTGTTGCTGTATCTGAAAAAGCTAATTAATAAGATGAATCAAGGAATAGGGCTGGAATGCAACACCTTAGTTTTTCCGCCCGTTACTCTTTGTTTTTCAAATTCACAAAACAAAACCATATTATGGATCGATTAATATTAAAAAACGGAAAGATTATATTCCCGGACAAGATAGAAGAGGACATGACCGTGGTGTGTGAGAATGGGATAATAACCGATATCCTTGACAGTAAAGAGTTCATTCCCGGCAATGGCAATATTGTGATAGATGCAACTAACAAGTATATTGCCCCAGGGTTTATAGATATTCATACCCATGGCGGAGGTGGCCACGACTTTATGGATGGAACGGTAGAAGCTTACCTGGGAGCGGCAGAAACACATGCAAAATATGGGACAACGGCATTATTGCCTACAACGTTGACAAGTACCATAGACGAGCTCATTAACACGTTTAACGTGTATAAAGAAGCCGTTAAAAAGAACACAAAAGGAGCCAAGTTCCTTGGCCTACATCTGGAGGGGCCCTATTTTGCTTACAATCAGCGAGGAGCGCAAGATCCCAAATATCTTAGAAACCCTGAACCGGAAGAGTATAATAAGATTTTATCGGGGTCGGACGATATTGTACGCTGGAGCCTGGCACCGGAATTGCCGGGGGCATTTGAATTCGGGAAAGTGTTGACTTCAAAGAATATCCTGACCTCCATTGCTCATAGCGATGCCATTTATGAAGAGGTGGTTGATGCCTTCAATGCAGGGTTCACCCACGTAACACATCTATATTCGGCAATGTCGTCCGTTACCCGAAGGAATGCATTCCGTTACGCAGGCGTTTTGGAAGCCGCGTACCTGATTGATGATATGACGGTGGAAATTATTGCCGATGGAGTACACCTGCCAAAGCCTCTTCTTCAGTTCGTATATAAATTCAAAGGGCCCGAAAAAACAGCACTATGTACCGATTCCATGCGGGGAGCGGGAATGCCGGACGGAGAATCCATCCTGGGAAGCCTGGAAAAGGGCCAAAAAGTAATTATAGAAGACGGCGTAGCCAAGCTGCCAGACCGTACCGCTTTTGCCGGAAGTGTTGCAACTACTGACCGACTGGTAAGAACAATGACAGAAGTAGCCGAAGTGCCGTTGGTAGAAGCGGTGAAAATGATGACACTAACACCAGCCCGTATTATGCGGATTGATAAGCATAAAGGATCTATCCTGAAAGGAAAAGATGCCGATATAGTTGTTTTTGATAATAATATTAATGTTTCACACACAATTTTAGAAGGAAATGTCATATACACAAATCAACACTGATGTGATCACATTCACGAAAGAAGTGCTGGGAGTGAAAATCTTCCATACAAGAGAAGAGATGGGAAAAGAGGCAGCCATCAATGTATCTGAAACCATTCAAAAACTCCTCAGGGAGAAAGATGAAATAAATATGATATTCGCTGCTGCACCATCGCAAAGCGATTTTATGAAGGAATTAACAGCTGATAAACGGATCCGGTGGGAAAAGATCAATGCCTTTCACATGGATGAGTACATCGGGTTGGAAAAGGATGCTCCTCAGGGATTCGGGAATTTTTTGAGGAAACGAATTTTTGAAAAAGTTCCTTTTAAAAGTGTGCATTATATAAATGGGCTGGCTGAAGACCCTTCAGCCGAATGCGAAAGGTACGCAGGTTTACTTGAGCAAAATCCTGTGGATATCGTTTGCCTGGGAATCGGAGAAAACGGACATATAGCTTTTAACGACCCACCAGTAGCCAATTTTAACGATCCAAAATCGGTGAAGGTGGTGGAATTGGATTTGGCTTGCAGGCAGCAACAGGTGAATGAAAACCTTTTTGCCTCGATAGGCCTGGTTCCCACACATGCAATAACCGTTACAATTCCGGCATTGTTAAGGGCGAAACACATGTTTTGCATGGTACCCGCTGAGAATAAAGCAGAAGCTGTTTACAACACTCTGAACGGTGATATCAGCGAAGCATGCCCGGCCACGATATTAAGAACAAAAAAAGGTGCTATATTATATCTGGACAAAGACAGCGCTTCTTTGTTGGAAAACAACAACCCTGGGGACAAATAACTGTAAACAAATGAAAGATATATTTTACTCGTTCTTTCCCCGGTTTACTGCGTTGCAAATTTCACCAAAATGGGATGGCTATCATAGGCAATTCACATCTCGCAAAACAGAAAAATAACTTCGTGAAATTTGCGCCCTTTATTAATTTAAAATTCTTAATAAGATTTATGTCTTTAACAACATCAAAAAAAAATATTATGAAACTCAGAATTATATTTTTTGCATTTTTAACCTGTTTTTTTTCTCTGTCCCAGGCACAGATAAATATCGGTATCATAGGCCTCGATACCTCTCACGCAACCGCATTTACAAAGTTTTTGAACGGAGAAGATAAAAATGAAGAGTTCAAGGATTTCAGGATCGTTGCTGCCTATCCTTACGGATCTAAAACAATTAAAACGAGCTACGACCGAATACCCGGCTATATTGAACAGGTAAAAGGATTGGGTGTGGAGATTGTTCCATCAATTGCAGAATTACTTAAAAAGGTAGATTGTGTGATGCTTGAAACAAATGACGGGAATCTTCATCTGGAGCAGGCAAACGAAGTTTTTAAAGCAGGGAAAATAGTTTTTATAGATAAGCCAATAGGTGCCAACCTGGCACAAGCCATTGCTATTTTCCAACTTGCTAAAGAATATAACGTACCTGTTTTCTCATCCTCAGCTTTAAGGTATGTTGAACAAAGCCAGAAGCTAAGAAACGGAGAGTTGGGAAAAGTACTTGGAGCAGACTGTTATTCACCCGCTCATCTCGAACCATCACACTCAGATTTAGCATGGTATGGAATACATGGCATTGAGACTTTATTTACGGTTATGGGAACTGGTTGTGTTTCGGTAAACCGTATGTCTTCAGAAGGGACAGATGTGGTGGTTGGACTTTGGGACGATGGCAGAATTGGTACAGTAAGAGGAGCACGTACTGGAAAAGCTCCATATGGAGGAAATGCTGTTACAGACCAGGGAGTTGTCTCTACAGGAACATATGGCGGGTACGAGCCGCTATTAAAGGAAATACTGAAGTTTTTTAAAACCCGTATTCCACCTGTAACTGAAAAAGAGACATTGGAGATATTCACCTTTATCGAAGCTGCAGACATCAGTAAAAGCAAAGGAGGGAAAATTATTCCTTTAGATGCAACATATCAAAAAGGTGTAAAAGAAGCACAAAAACTAATCCGTAATTTAAAATAACAATAAAATGAAAAAGGGATGGCCGATTATTGTAGCCGGGCTGATATTGCTTTCCTGTATACAACAAAACAGGGAAAAAGCCGGTAATAAAACAGCTTTTACCGGCAAAGAAGGTGAAGTAAAACTGATAGTACTTGCACCGGGGCATTTTCATGCCAACTTGCTTCAAAAAAGCACCATTCCCCAAGTAAATGATTCGGTATACGTATACGCAATATCACCTGATGATGCCGGATTAAAACAATATCTTTCAGCTATTGAGCTATTTAACTGCAGATCTGAAAATCCGACAGACTGGCACGAGATTATTTATACCGGCCACGACTTTATGGATAAGATGATAACCGGTAAGAAAGGAAACGTTGTGGTACTTGCAGGTAACAATAAGAATAAGACTGAATATATTCTCAGTGCTGTGAATGCCGGTCTGAATGTATTGTCAGACAAGCCGATGGCAATTAACCGGGAAGATTTCCTTTTGCTGGAAGAAGCGTATAAAAATGCCAAGGAAAAAAATGTTCAACTGTACGATATGATGACAGAACGTTACGATATACTGAACATCATAGAAAAAGAGCTGATAAACAACCCCGATTTCTTTGGAGAACTGGTAAAAGGGACCCCGGAAGATCCCGCAATATATATGGAGAGCGTGCATCACTTCTATAAAGAGGTTTCGGGCACACCACTGATACGACCTGCATGGTACTACGATGTTGAGCAACAGGGAGAGGGTATCGCCGATGTAACAACCCACCTGATTGATTTGCTGTTCTGGAAATGTTTCCCGGGCCAGCCTATCGATTATTCTCGAGACATCGGAAATATCTCAGCTACTCACTGGCCAACTGGAATATCTCAGCAACAGTTCTCTCAATCTACCGGAGAATCAACATTCCCGGATTATCTGCAAAAATATCTCGTTAATTCAATATTAAATGTCTATGCCAACGGAACTGTTAGTTTCGATGTAAGAAACCACAATGTTAGTTTAAAAGTTATATGGAACTACCAGGCACCTGATGGTGGCGCAGACACATTCATCTCCACGTTGAAAGGCACAAAAGCTATTTTGAAGACTGTTCAGAATAAAGAACAAAACTTCGTAAAACAGTTGTATGCACAAAAAGCCGAAGATGTTGATGAAAAAGAGTTTGCACGGAATATAGAAACGGCTATTGGAAAAATAAAAGCTATATATCCATTTGTATCTGCTTCACCTACATCCTATAATGGGGAGTATCTTATAAGTATTCCGGTTGAAAACAGAGAGGGGCATGAGTCGCACTTCAGATATGTAGCTGAAAGTTTTTTCAACTTCTTGGTGAATCGTAATATGCCGGAGTGGGAGAAAACAAATACTTTAGCAAAATATTTCATTACATCAACAGCATTGGCAAAAGCAATTGATTCAAAATGAACAGGGGCGAAAGAATAGGGAGAAATGGTTTATCTTCATTTGATATCCATATTTGGGCTCACCTCTTCCTAAACAAGGAGAGGTGAGAATTGTAATTAAATTATATTCATATTGAAATATACAGCTTTTATAATTCTATATTGTCTGGCTATTTTTCTGCTCTATACGGACAAAATGCATCACGTTTGAAAGAGATGGAAAAAAGTTTGTTATATACCCCTTTTCTTAGCCTGATCCTATACCTGTATTTCGAAACATATTTGCCTCTATCAGGCATATCAAAAAAACAGAGACCGACTTTCCTGAGTCAAGTTGAGCAGAATTAATTTTTATTGATTTATACTGATTATAATAAGTTATTTTTATGAAAACACTCTTTAAGTTTTATTTGCTGTCTATCATCATCTTATCTGTTTCATGTGTAAGCATGAAGCAGAATGAATTAAAAATGATTGAATTGAAAGAGCCAAAACGTCCGGCCGGGCAGAAAAGTGTTCTGCAACTTTCTGCAGATCCAATTCCAACTGTTAGAATTGGCTTTATTGGAGTGGGTAACCGTGGGGGGGCAGCTCTTAGAAGATATATCCATATGGAAGGCGTTGAAATTAAGGCTATCTGCGACCTGAAAGAAGAGCGGGTAAAAACAGGACAATCATATCTTCAAAATAAAAACCTCCCTCCCGCAACGGAATATGTGGGAGAAGATTCATGGAAAGAGGTTTGTGAACGTGATGATATTGATTTAATCTATATATGCACTGATTGGCTATCTCACACCCCAATAGCTGTATATGCCATGAAAAAAGGCAAGCACGTTGCTATGGAAGTACCGGCAGCGGTAACCATAGAAGAATGCTGGCAGTTAGTCGACACAGCAGAAAAGACAAGAAAACACTGCATGATGTTAGAAAATTGCTGTTACGATTTCTTTGAACTAACTACTTTAAACATGGCTCAGAAAGGAGTGTTCGGAGATATTGTCCATGGGGAAGGTGCCTATATTCACGACCTTAGGTCCCAATTGAAAAATGTTGAGGGATGGAGAGTTAAATTTTACGAAACCTATAACGGAAATCCTTACCCTACCCACGGTTTCGGTCCCATTTGCCATACTATGAATATACACAGGGGTGACAAGATGGACTTTCTGGTTTCAGTCTCTTCAAACCAGTTTGGAATTTCTGCCTATTTAAAAGAGCTGTATGGCGATGGATCTCCGGAAACAAAAATAAAACATACATTAGGTGATATGAATACGACCATTATACGTACTGCAAAAGGAAAAACAATCATGGTACAGCATGATGTGACCAGTCCCCGCCCCTACAGCCGTCTTCATACAGTAAGTGGCACAAAGGGCTATGCACAAAAATACCCTACTCCCCTAATTGCTTTGGAGCCGGATTCACATCAATTTCTGACGGAGGAAAAATTTAACGAGCTGATGAAAAAGTATGAGCACCCTTTCATAAAAGAGATAGGAGAGAAAGCTAAAAAAGTGGGAGGCCATGGAGGTATGGACTATATAATGGATTATCGTCTTATTTATTGCTTAAGGAACGGCCTGCCACTTGATATGGACGTTTATGATGCCGCAGAGTGGTCATGTCTGGTTGAACTCACTGAAATTTCAACCACAAATGGAGGCCAACCGGTAAAAATTCCCGATTTTACCCGGGGAGATTGGAATAAACTACAAGGGTTGAACTATTTTCAGTAAAATGGTTTTTTAATTATTTGAATCAAATGACAAATAGAAGAGAATTTATCAAGCAAGTTACAGCCGCAAGTATAGCTGCGGCAATACCTGGGCAGATTTTCGCCCAAAGGGTAACAAAAAAAAGCAATAATGAACTTATCTGGGCTAATTTGCTCCATTTAAGTTATAATATGTGGGAAGATAATACGCCTCTGAAATATCAAACAAAAAGTTCGCCAAGCAATGATTGTCTGGAAACAAGAATGTGGGCACACTGTTATCAGCCGGAACTGACTTTCGATAAAAACGTCTGGGATCAATTATTGAAAAAAATGGTTGATGCCGGAATGAATATGGTTATTATTGATTTAGGAGACGGAGTAAAGTATGATAGCCATCCTGAAATAGCAGTGACAGGAGCCTGGTCTCCCCAGAAGTTAATGAGGGAATTAAAAAAAATCAGAGAGATGGGTTTGGAACCTATTCCCAAATTGAACTTTTCAACTGGTCATAAAGCCTGGTTAGGGCCCTATCAACGTATGATATCCTCAGATAAATATTATGCTGTATGTAAAAATTTGATTGAAGAAGTATGCAGTCTGTTTGACACCCCCCGCTTTTTTCATCTGGGCATGGATGAAGAGACCGCAGTACATCAGAGGAATCATGAAAATATGGTTGTTCGTCAAGGTGAATTGTGGTGGCATGATTTTTATTATTTAGTGGATTTAGTTGAAAAACAAAATGTCAGGCCATGGATCTGGTCCGACTATGCATGGGATCATCCTGATCTTTTTTTTGAAAAAATGCCAAAATCTGTTTTGCAAAGTAACTGGTATTATGGATCACAATTTGAAAATATCAGCAACCCTCTGAATGAAAAATATGTAAGATTATATGACCAGTTGGAGGCACACGGATTTGATCAGATACCGACAGGGAGCAACCACTCAAATGATGTTAATTTCGGAAAAACAGTAGAACATTGCTCGAAAATAATCAGTGCCGACAGACTCAAGGGTTTTATGCAAACGACATGGAGACCTACATTGGCTCCTTGCTTTAAAAAACATTGTGAGGCTATTGAGCAGGTAGCAAATGCTATAGGTTAAAAAAATATTATCATATGAAATCATCATATGAAAACGTCAAACTGACGACATATCCTGAAAAATCTTGCAGGTCTCACAATAGCCGGATTAAAACTGATTCAGGTTATTTTCACTATTATGAATACCCAATGATGCTGCATGGTTCGTTGCAGAATATCATGGGGACTCGTTTCGACATTCTGATTATCGATAAAAGTAAACCGGAATCGGAATATTTATGGAGTGAAACAGTATCTGAGTTACACCGTCTTGATAAGATGATGAACAGATTTGACCCGCTGAGTGAAATATCGATCATAAACCGGGATGCATCGGATAATCCTATCCGTGTAACCTCTGAAATGTGGTCTGTTTTGCAAAGCTGCAGGCAATACTATCTGCAGACTCTAGGATTATTTGATATTACATTAAAAGATTTTTCAAAGGTCGGCTTTGCCTGGCAGGATAAATCAATATATTTTTCTCAACCCGGCTTATCTCTTGATCTGGGAGGATATGCAAAGGGGTATGCTTTGAAAAAAATCAAACAGTACCTGGTTAATGCCGGAGTTCAACACTGTTTTGTGGATTTCGGCAATAGCTCAGTATTGGGAATGGGCCATCATCCTTATGGCGATGCATGGAAAATAAGCATTGTAAACCCATTTAACCCGGGAGAGAACCTTAATGAGATTTCGCTAAGGGACGAGGCTTTATCGGTATCGGGAAATACACCAACCTATACAGGCCATATAGTGCGGCCCGCTTCGGGAGAATCAATAAAAGAGCGTAAAATAATATCAATAACTTCAAAAGACCCGCTGGAGGCCGAAATACTCAGCACGGCTTTTATGATGGCCGGGCGGGAAGAAAAAAAGAATTTATCTGAGAATTTTAAAATTAAAAATATTATTGAATATAGTTTATAGAATAACAATTCGGTATTCCTCTTAGGAGACTGATAATAACAAGTTGATTATCAACTCTGAATACTTTTTTGGGGTAAGGAGCATAACTAACTGATTATTCAGCTATTAAGTAAGAATTTACCGGAATGTATACAGGACTTATAAGGAAGTAAAATCATGTCGAACAAAAAACCTAAACAAGTGGATACGAGCCTGCGACAATTTATCAAAGACTTAGGTTACGTTTCGGGAGGAGCCGCGCTTTTAGCTACGACCCCCTGGTTGCAGTCGTTTACCCCGGATAAAGCCAAAGAAATAAAAAAAGAGAAAGCCAGGATAGGATTTATCGGAACGGGTTCCAGAGGAACGTATAATATACACGCAGTATTGTCTCTGCAACATGCCGAAATTGTGGCTCTGTGTGATATATATCCCCCGAACCTGAAAGAGGCTTCCGGTCTTTGTCCCAACGCGAAGACATATACCGACTATCGAAAGATGCTGGAATCTGCTGATATCGACGGAGTTATTATATCTACCCCGCTTTATCTGCATGCTCCTATGACATTGGATGCCCTGGATGCGGGAAAGCACGTGTATTGCGAAAAGGCAATGGCTTTAACCATGGAGGAATGCAAAGCAATTTACGATACATATCGGAAAACGGATAAAGTTCTCTATTTCTGCATGCAGCGTATGTACGACAAGAAGTATATAAAGGGGATACAAATGATCCATTCCGGCTTAATCGGAGAAATTGTGGGAGAACGCTGTCATTGGTTCAGGAACCATGACTGGAGGCGCCCCGTACCTTCTCCGGAACTGGAGCGTCAGATCAACTGGCGTTTGTATCGGGATTATTCAGCCGGGTTAATGACTGAATTGGCATCCCATCAATTGGAAGTCTGCTGCTGGGCTATGCAGATGGTGCCTGAATCAGTGATAGGAACAGGAGACATCGTATATTGGAAAGACGGAAGAGAGGTATATGATAGTGTAAATCTGGTGTATCACTACTCCAATGGGGTCAAAATCAATTATGAATCGCTTATTTCCAATAAATTTAATGGGATGGAGGATCAGATCCTTGGCAGTAAAGGTACCATGAACCTGGCTACCGGCATTTATTATCTGGAAGATGAAGCCGGTAGTAACAAATCGGGTATTGAACAATTAATCGGACAGATAGGCAATAAAATATATGCCTCAGTGCCGGCTGCCGGCCCAAGCTGGCGACCTGAGACAAAAGAGAGGTATACTCCTCACAACATCATTGAAGGAGAATTTCATGTAAATGACGGGTTATCGATGATTGGAGCCCTGAAAGATGGTTCCGATGAAATTCTGTCTGCATTCTGCCAAGCTTGTATTACCGGCGAAAAAGGGAAAAATATTGTTGAGGAAGCTTATCTTGCCACAATGCTTTGCCATTTGGGGAATCAGGCTATTACCGAACAAAAGAAGATCTCTTTCCCGGAAGAATATAAAATTCCATATATGAGATTTTCTTAAACTGAGTTTTTCTATACCAATTATTACTTAATTATTAAAGGAGACGCATGAAGATGAAAGATTTAATTATAACGTCAAAGCGGTTAAAAAAAGAAATATTTATTCTTTCCGCCTGCTTTATCATAGCATTCCTGATAAATATTTTTTCAATTATTACTTTCAAAACACCCTGGTATGAAATGTTTACCCAAATAGGATATGTTATTATTATTTCTATAACTTTGTATCTGCTTGTTGCAATGGTCAGAGCTGTTGCCCTTTTGATGAAAAGACTGATCAAAAGGGCTGCATGATTTCATCGGGCACTCATAAAAAGCTGCTCATTTGAGACTACTACATTTATGTAGAGAATATATTTGTAAGACATCCGACAGTTATAAAAAGCCGTTTCTTTGCGACCCATGCAATCTTTAGTCAAGACGGGGCACTAACCAATATCAATTGCAAGATTTTGCTTTTATCGTAACAAATGCGAAACTTCAATAAACAGTTTATAAACCAATATAATGATGAACAAATTCGCACTATTTTTTCTCACGCTTTGTATCTCAATAACTTCTGTTCATGCGAAACAAATAAAACTACTAACTATCGGGAACAGTTTCTCTGAAGATGCAATTGAGTATTACCTCGCAGGATTAGCTGAAGCTAATGGCGATACCATTATAATCGGGAACATGTATATTGGCGGGTGCTCTTTAGAAAAACACTACATCAATTCTGTAAATAATTTTCCCAACTATTCGTATAGAAAAATTGTAAACGGTATTAAGACTACTACACCAGGTTACAGGCTGATTGATGCTATTAGTGATGAAGAGTGGGACTATATCTCTTTTCAACAAGTAAGCTCACTTTCCGGCCAATACGAGTCCTATTGCCCATATCTTGAACAGTTGATAAGTTTCGTGGAAAAACACTCCTCCAATCCTGACATGGAGATAGTATTACACGCTACCTGGGCATATGCACAAACTTCTACTCATGCCGGTTTTTCCAATTACGGCAACAATCAGATCTCGATGTACAATGCAATTATTGATGCCTCTTGCCGTGCAGCACAAAAAATGGGAATCAAGATTATTATCCCTGCCGGCACAGCCATACAAAACGGAAGGACAAGCAGTCTGGGAGATACTTTTTGCAAGGATGGGTATCATTTGGATATTAACTACGGAAGATACACGGCTTCTTGCACATGGTACGAGAAATTATTTGAAAAACCGGTTGTAGGAAACAGTTACGTCCCCTGCACAGTTACTCCCTTTCAGGCAAAAGTAGCTCAACTTTCCGCCCACCACGCTGTAAACAATCCCTATAAGATTACGCCTATAGAAGTAAGTGAAGATTCCTGGCGTACGATTGCCTCCTATTTCTATCCACCAAAAGAGTACGAATACAGTTTCCACGGCTATCGAACTCCTCTGCAGTTTTACGATGGTACCCCTGTAAAGGATAGAGCCGATTGGAGAAAAAGGCGTGAAGAGATCCGCTCCCGCTGGATGGAGATGATGGGGGAATGGCCACCTATATTAGATCAGCAGGAATTTGAAATTATCGGAAAAGAGAAAAGAGAAGATTTCATGCAGTACATAGTACGGTTTTATTGGACGCCCAACGAACAAACGGAAGGCTATTTGCTTGTTCCCGATAAGAAAGGTAAAAAACCAGCTGTGATCTCTGTATTCTACGAACCTGAAACAGCAGCGGGAATAGGTGAAAAACCCTATAAAGATTTTGCTTATCAACTGGTTAAAAAAGGATTTGTCACTCTCTCCCTTGGTACTTCTGTGACAACTAAAAACAAAACATACTCCATCTATTATCCAAACATAGAGAATGCAACCATCCAGCCTTTATCAGTATTGGCCTACGCCGCAGCAAATGCACTGGAAGCACTGACAAAGTCAGAGGATGTAGACCCGGAACGGATAGGAATTGTAGGGCATTCATACGGGGGAAAATGGGCTCTGTTCGCCTCTT
Source organism: Proteiniphilum propionicum (assembly GCF_022267555.1). Taxonomy (NCBI): domain Bacteria; kingdom Pseudomonadati; phylum Bacteroidota; class Bacteroidia; order Bacteroidales; family Dysgonomonadaceae; genus Proteiniphilum; species Proteiniphilum propionicum. The sequence continues at coordinate 1,502,039 of NZ_CP073586.1, read as the reverse complement.
GCCTGTACGATAAGTTTGCCTGTGCAGCGTGGGGCGACCCCGGTATTGTTTTTGACGAAACAAAAGGAGGAAACGTCAATTACTGGGAACCGTGGTATTTAGGTTATTATAAGCCACCATGGAATCATACCTGGAGCAAGACAGGGAAGAATGCCAGGGGTTTATATCCAATGCTTCGTAATGAAGGATACGACCTGCATGAGCTTCATGCACTCATGGCTCCTCGTCCTTTTCTTGTTTCCGGCGGATCGTCCGATCCTCTTGAGCGTTGGATTCCGCTAAACCATTCTATCGCCGTAAATAAACTGTTGGGATATACCCACCGGGTTGCCATGACCAACCGTCCCGAGCATAGCCCGAATGCAGAATCAAACGAAGTGCTATATTCATTTTTTGAGTGGTTTTTGAAATAAAGTACATCCATATTTCGCATGTATCTACTTGGTACCCTTTTCACATAAATCAAAATCGAACAAATTAATTCAATAATTCAGGAGGGAAAAATTATGAAATCCAATAGAAGAAGTTTTTTGAAACATGTAATATCCGGAGCTGTGGGGTCGAGTTTTATTTATAATACTTATGCAGATGAATCATTTAAGTGGAAGACCAATATTGAAAATGATAAACAGGCAGACTTTATACATGGAAGTTCATTACCCTCCGGTGGATCATTTTTTAACAATTCCACACCAGGCCGGGTAAATGCTTCAGGTATAATTGACATACACTCGGAAATAAAAATAAATGAACCCTTTCATGGTGCTATCTTAAACTGGAGACATGGCGAAAAGACGGATAATGGTTTGAAAATCAGAGTTAAAGGAACAGCGCCTGTTAATCAAAAAGTTATTGTAAATGGGGTAATCGCTCAGCGCAATGATACTATGTTTACGGCAGAGATCATCATTGAAGATAAAGAGACTGAGATTACTGCAACTGCAGGTGATTATTTAGGACAAAAATCACATAGTATCCGGGTCATTTGGGACAGGAATTCTTTTCCCCGCTACAGCCTGAATATTGATGATAATATTTTCTTCCTGAGAGATATTGCCCGAAAAAAATACACCTCACTCTTCGATTGCTTCTATCTGAAAGGACTTCGTGAAATACATCGTAAATATGGGACAAAATATCATTTAAATATTTATTATTCAGATGGTTTAGAATACACTCAGGAAAAAGAGTTCACTTTATGCGAATTTCCGGATAGATATAAGAGTGAATGGATTGATAATTCTGATTGGTTAAAATTAGCCTTCCATGCATATACAAATAAACCCGACAGACCTTATCAAAATACTCCTCCTGAAAAAATAATTAATGATTTAGATATGGTTGCAGAACAAATTTTTCGTTTTGCAGGGCAAGAAACTTATGGCATCATGACAAATATACATTGGGATTTGAATCCTTCTGCCTTTAAACCATTGGCAAATAAAGGCATTCGCGTTTTAAGTGCATATTTTGCACATAATCAAAACGGCTGGAATATCAATTTGGGGTTGGATGAAGATCGTTCGAGGTATCTTTCAACCCATGATTTACTTATGGATTTTGACAGCGGAATCATTTTCTGTAAAACCGATATGGTTTGCAATTCAACCCCCCTAAACGAAATTGTTCCAACATTAGAATCAATATCCAAAAACCCGGATTGTGCTGAAATAATGGATATTTTTACGCATGAGCAATATTTCTGGCCATTTTATAATAGCTATTTACCGGACCATTTCCAACGATTGGAAAAAACCGTACAATGGCTCACTGAACACAATTACAAGCCCGTATTGTGGAATGACGGGATAATGGGTGCTCCAATTTAAAAGGTCATCTCTGTTTAAAATGTCAGTGCAGCATACCCAAATATATTTTTGATGAATTTTCTATTTAATGCCCTGGCTCTGCAGCAAAAGTTATTGCTTTTTATATACTTTTACATAATCTACCATAAAAGTATCAGGAGCACAAGCATTCTTTATTCCTTCAAGCGTTGACGGTATCTCCATGCTGAGAATCATATACTGATCAATTTT